>NZ_JBFTMK010000331.1:0-5648 GCF_056396965.1 Pseudomonas sp. 05N434 | reverse complement strand
GGTGAAGATTTGTAGAAGCTGATGGCCAGGTGCAGGAATACGGCGATCAGGGCAGCGACCAGGCTGAACAGAACGGCAGGTTGACCGGCGATGACAGGCATCGGAGCGATCAGCGTCAGGGTTTGCAGTACGACAGCCAGAACCAGCAAAGCGCTGACCAGGTTTTGCAATTGATGACGCGGGCCTTTGTTCCAGTAAGGGATAACAGGCGCGAGGGTGAGGTTGAGCAGGCCGAAAAAGGCCAGGTAAAGCGCATCGGGTTGTTGCAGGTAAGGTACCGCTTCGGATCGCAGGCTAGGGATGAAGGACAGCAGCAGGGCTGCTGCGCCCATTAGCAGGTGGACGATTTTCAACATTTTGATTAACTCACGTTAAGACGGATCACAAGGAAGAGCTGATAGAGCACGGTTCGCTTCAGAACAATAAGAGGCGTTGGGCACGTACCTGATATCAGCCTATGCGCAGCCCCCGGAAAATAGGTGGTAGCGACACACTGCCTATTTAACAGCAAAGCCTGCGGCTACTCAAATCAGGCGGTCCGGCGGTGTTTCCATTGGCATGGCGCGCGGATGACGATGCCAAGTGTTATTCGTGCGCTGTGTTTCTCGGATCTTTCGCCTTTTCGTTGAGTGATATTGCGTCAGTTTTCGTAGGAAATCGTCCGGCCTAGGACGAGCTCCATGATCGCCCCTTCGTTGTTGGCTTATCCTACGTTGATGGTCATAAAGTCATCTGGATATACCGTAGCGCCTGCGCTTTTATAAGGAAACGGAGTATGGCCCTTACAAGCAGCAAGGATGACAAAGGAGTGTCAACGGTATGGTTCATGAAGACAGGCAAGGCGAGGGGAGGAACGGTCCACTCAAGGATATAAGGATTGATTCACTTGTCGGCGAATTCGATATGGGGCTGGCCCAGCCCTTATCCCGGTCGGTGCGTTTGAATGGTTTTGCGACCTGTTTGCGGCTTGAGCAGGTCTATTGGGATATTTTGGGCAACATGGCCAAGGTCAATTGCTGCTCGGTCAGTGCGCTGTTGTCTCAGGTGGATCGCGAGGTGCACTTGCGCCATGGCGGGGTGAAAAATTTCACCGGGCTGGTGCGGGTTGTCTGCGTCGTGCACAGCCTGAAGGAGGGCAGTTGCCCCATCATGGCTTAGCGAGAGCGGCTGAATGAGTCGAGTGTCGGTCTGTGCAGTCTTACGGCTGCACAGGCTGCATTTAATGGATATAATCCCGCTCTTTGCCGCGAAGCCCTGCATGCGCGGTAGCAATCTGATCGCCGAGACAACCCCCATGCCGATGTACGATTACCAATGTGCTTCCTGTGGTCATCAGTTGGAAGCCATTCAAAAGATCAGCGCAGCACCGCTGGTCGACTGCCCTGCCTGCCAGGCGCCAGAGCTTAAAAAGATGCTGTCCATGCCCGGTTTCCGCCTCAGTGGCACCGGCTGGTACGAAACCGACTTCAAGACCGGTTCCAAGAAAAATCTGGCCGGTGGCGACAAAGCTGACTAGGGTCTAGCGCCCGGGTTGAACGACAAGCGCGAGCTCTTGCATCATCTGGCACCTTATTCAAGTGCGGTGGTGTGGCAAGACCTCCACCCGAATTTCGAATTACGAGAAGTGAAACCACTACCATGATGCGCAGCCATTATTGCGGCCAACTGAACGAAAGCCTGGAAGGCCAGGAAATTACCCTTTGCGGATGGGTTCACCGTCGCCGTGACCATGGCGGGGTGATTTTCCTCGATATCCGTGATCGTGACGGTCTGGCCCAGGTGGTGTTCGATCCGGACCGTGCCGAGAGCTTCGCCGCCGCCGATCGCGTGCGCAGCGAGTACGTCGTGAAGATCACCGGCAAGGTTCGCCTGCGTCCGGCCGGTGCAACCAACGCCAACATGGCGTCGGGCATGATCGAGGTCCTGGGCTACGAGCTGGAAGTGCTGAACGAATCGGAAACACCGCCGTTCCCGCTGAACGAGTTCTCTGACGTTGGCGAAGAAACCCGCCTGCGTTATCGCTTCCTTGATCTGCGTCGCCCTGAAATGGCCGAGAAGCTGCGTCTGCGTTCGCGCATGACCACCAGCATCCGCCGCTACCTGGACGAGAACGGTTTCCTCGACGTCGAGACGCCGATCCTGACCCGTGCGACGCCGGAAGGCGCGCGTGACTATCTGGTGCCGAGCCGTACTCACGCCGGTTCGTTCTTCGCCTTGCCGCAATCGCCTCAGCTGTTCAAGCAGCTGTTGATGGTGGCCGGCTTCGACCGTTACTACCAGATCGCCAAGTGCTTCCGCGACGAAGACCTGCGGGCTGATCGCCAGCCGGAATTCACTCAGATCGACATCGAGACCAGCTTCCTCGATGAAAAAGACATCATGGGCCTGACCGAAGGCATGATCCGCAACCTGTTCAAGGAAGTGCTGGGTCTGGAATTCGGCGAATTCCCGCACATGACCTTCGAAGAGGCCATGCGCCGCTACGGTTCCGACAAGCCAGACCTGCGTAACCCGCTGGAACTGGTGGATGTTGCCGATCAGCTCAAGGAAGTCGATTTCAAGGTGTTCAGTGGCCCGGCCAATGACCCGAAATGCCGTATCGCCGCCTTGCGCGTTCCAGGCGGTGCGAGCATGCCGCGCAAGCAGATCGACGATTACACCAAGTTCGTCGGCATCTACGGTGCCAAGGGCCTGGCGTACATCAAGGTCAACGAGCGTGCTGCCGGTGTTGAAGGTCTGCAGTCGCCGATCGTGAAAAACATCCCGGAAGCCAACCTGAACGTGATCCTCGATCGCGTGGGTGCGGTCGATGGCGACATCGTGTTCTTCGGCGCCGACAAAGCCAAGATCGTCAGCGAAGCCCTGGGCGCGCTGCGGATCAAGCTGGGTCATGACCTCGAGCTGCTGACCTGCAAGTGGGCGCCAATGTGGGTCGTCGACTTCCCGATGTTCGAAGAGAACGACGACGGCAGCTTCAGCGCCTTGCACCACCCGTTCACCGCGCCGAAGTGCACTCCTGAAGAGCTGGAAGCCAACCCGGCTGGCGCTTTGTCCCGTGCCTACGACATGGTTCTGAACGGCACCGAGCTGGGTGGCGGTTCGATCCGTATCCACCGTAAGGAAATGCAACAGTCGGTGTTCCGTCTGTTGGGTATCAACGAAGCGGAACAGGAAGAGAAGTTCGGCTTCCTGCTCGACGCCCTGAAATATGGCGCGCCGCCGCACGGTGGTCTGGCCTTCGGTCTGGATCGTCTGGTGATGCTGATGACCGGCGCCCAGTCGATCCGTGAAGTGATCGCCTTCCCGAAAACCCAGAGTGCTGCGGACGTGATGACGCAGGCTCCGGGCGTGGTAGATGCCAAGGCGTTGCGTGAGCTGCACATTCGTCTGCGCGAAACGCCAAAGGCAGAGTAAGGCTGACCGCAAAGGCGCATCCTGTGGGATGCGCCTTTTCTTTAGGTCAAGATTTTTTTGTTGCTGGCCGACACTCCCTGTGTGGCGGGCGATGTTTCAAAGAGAAATTCGGAGCGAGTTATGGCGGGTCATTCCAAGTGGGCGAACATCAAGCACCGCAAAGAACGTCAGGATGCCAAGAAGGGCAAGATTTTCACCAAGTGGATTCGTGAGCTGACGGTCGCTGCCCGTCAGGGCGGCGCTGATCCGGGCTCCAACCCGCGTCTGCGTCTGGCGCTGGATAAAGCGCTGGGTGCGAACATGAGCCGCGACATCATCGACCGCGCGGTGGCCCGTGGTGCCGGCGCTGCCGATACCGATGACATGGTCGAGCTGACCTACGAAGGCTATGGCCCGGGCGGTGTGGCGGTGATGGTCGAATGCATGACCGACAACCGCAACCGTACCGCAGCCGCTGTTCGCCATGCGTTCAGCAAGTGCGGCGGTAACCTCGGTACCGACGGTTCGGTGGCTTATCTGTTCGAACGCAAAGGGCAGATTTCCTTCGCGCCAGGGGTTGATGAAGACGCGCTGATGGAAGCAGCCATGGAAGCCGACGCCGATGACGTGGTGACCAACGAAGACGGCTCCATCGACGTGTTCACCTCGTTCGCCGGCTTCTATTCCGTGCGTAACGCCTTGGAGGCCGCAGGCTTCAAGGGCAGCGATGCGGAAATCGTCATGTTGCCGACCACCAGTGCCGAACTGGATCTGGAAGGCGCCGAGAAGGTTCTCAAGCTGATCGACATGCTCGAAGACCTGGATGACGTGCAGAACGTGTACTCCAACGCGGACATTCCAGAGGCGGTGGCCGCGCAGCTCGGTTGATGCCTTTATAAAGATCGCAGCCTTCATCAGCCCTGCAGGCGCTGGCGAAGCCTGCGATCTTTTGATTTACAGTTATTTATTTTAAAGATCGTCCGAACGCGGCCCGAGCCTTCGGCAGCTCCTACGGTTACTCTCAGATATTCGCACTAGCTTCGCAGGCGTTATGACTTTAATTCTTGGTATCGACCCCGGCTCGCGTATCACCGGTTACGGCATTGTTCGCGATACTGGCCGTGGTTGTGTTTACGTGGCATCGGGCTGTATCCGCAYCGGTGCTGGCGAGTTGCATGAGCGTCTGCAGATCGTCTATCGCGGCGTGCGTGAAATCATTCAGACTTATGGTCCGGTCACCATGGGCATCGAAAAGGTGTTCATGGCGCGCAATGCCGACTCCGCGCTGAAACTGGGGCAGGCCCGTGGCGCGGCGATTGTCGCCGGCGCCGAAGAGAGCCTGGAAATTGCCGAGTACACCGCAACCCAGGTCAAGCAGGCCGTGGTCGGCACCGGCGCCGCCAATAAAGAACAAGTGCAAATGATGGTCATGCACATGCTGAAACTGACCAGCAAGCCGCAAATCGATGCCTCGGATGCCCTGGCCATCGCGATTTGCCACGCTCACACCCGTTCCAGCCTGTTGCCTCATGGCCTGGGCGCGGCACGCAGTCGTGGCGGGCGCCTGCGTCTCTGATAGCATCAGCAATCATTTTTTGTGGGATGAGGGTTTTGCGCCTGTGTTGTCGGCGCAAAACCCTTGTTCTGTCAGTCGCCAGCACTGATCTGGCCAACGCTCAAGGATCTGAAACGTGATTGGACGCTTGCGCGGCACTTTGGCTGAGAAACAGCCGCCGCACCTGATTCTGGATGTAAACGGTCTGGGGTATGAGCTGGAAGTGCCCATGACCACGCTTTATCGCTTGCCGTCGGTCGGTGAACCGCTGACCTTGCACACCCATTTGGTCGTACGTGAAGACGCGCAGTTACTCTATGGCTTCTTCGGCAAGCGTGAGCGAGACTTTTTTCGCGAACTGATCCGTCTCAATGGGGTAGGGCCGAAACTGGCGCTGGCCCTGATGTCGAGCCTGGAAGTCGACGAGTTGATCCGTTGCGTGCAGTCCCAGGACACCTCGGCGCTGACCAAGGTGCCGGGGGTGGGCAAGAAGACTGCCGAGCGTTTGCTGGTGGAGCTCAAGGATCGCTTCAAGGCCTGGGAAACCGTACCGAGCATGTTTGCGTTGGTGCCGAACCAGCCGGATGCACCAGCGCAACAAGTCGCTGCCGCCGAAAATGACGCGGTCAGCGCGCTGATTTCCCTGGGCTACAAGCCGCAGGAAGCCAGCAAGGCGATTTCCGCGATCAAGGAGAAAGGT
>NZ_JBFTMK010000330.1:0-5660 GCF_056396965.1 Pseudomonas sp. 05N434 | reverse complement strand
GAGTACCTGGCGATCCTGATCCTGGATTTTTCCATCCTCAAATCCGGCGGCGACAGCGGCATCAACCTTGATGCGTTTGATCGCGGTCATGTGTTCAGCGGCACACCGTCAATCGGCTTGCTGTTCTGCTTCGCGGCATTTATCGGCTTTGAGGCGACGACTATTTACGGCGAAGAGGCCAAGAACCCGCAGCGTACTATCCCGATTGCCACCTACAGTTCTGTGTTGCTGATCGGTGGGTTCTACGCGCTGTCGGTGTGGTCGATGGTGGTGGGCGTGGGCGCGGACAAGATCGTGCCGATGCTGCAGGCCTTGCAGGATCCCACGACGTTTATCTACGGCATGTCCGATCACTTTGTCGGCCCCTGGCTGACTCAGATTATCCGGGTGCTGTTCATGGTGAGTATCTATGCCGGCCTCCTGGCCTTTCATAACGCCGCCGCGCGTTATTTTTACGCGATCGGCCGTGATGGCCTGTTGCACAGTCTGTTGGGCACCACTCACCGCGTGCATCAGAGCCCCCATATGGGTTCGGTGTTGCAGAGCCTGATTGCTGCTGTGGTGGTACTGATTTTCGCTGCATTGGATGCGGACCCGATCCTGCAACTGTTCGCCTGGTTCTCCAACCTCGCCACCCTCTGCGTCATTTTACTGATGGCGCTGACGTCGGTAGCGGTCTGCGTCTACTTTCAGCGTCATCCCGAGCTTAACGTCGGGATATGGCGCGGGCGCATCCTGCCTGTTTTCTCCTCCCTGGCATTGGTGCTCGTGCTGGGGCTGGCGGTGGTGCATTTCGACGTGTTGACCGGGGCCAGCCAGCTATTGTCCTACGGACTCTGCGCCATCATTCCCGCGGCCCTGATCATCGGCGTCATGCTCGCCGCGCGCTTGCGAAAGATCTCCCCGCAACGGTTTCTCGCCTTGGGCAGCCACAAGCTTTAAGGCCGCACTCGTTACTGCTCGACTAACCAGACAATTCCAGCCTGCCGTTGCCCGGCATGGCTCGTCAGTGTGTGAAAGGAAGGTTTCAAATGCACAACTACAAGATGCTCATCAATGGCGTTCAGGTCGCCGGTGAACAGGGCCAGTTTGATGTGATCAACCCGGCCACCGGTGCTGCATTCGCCCAATGCCCCGCCGGCTCGCTGGCGCAACTCKACCAGGCGGTCGACGCTGCACAAGCGGCGTTCAAAAGCTGGCGGCACAGCACCCACGCAGACCGTTGCGAGCGCCTGTTGGCGGTTGCGGCGGATATCGAGCGGGAGGCAGAGTCACTGGCCCGACTGATTGTGCTGGAACAAGGTAAACCACTGGAACTGGCGTTTTCCGAAGTCATGGGGTCCGCCGCCTGGACCCGCTATGCGGCCGGGCAGGAGATTGCCGTGGAGCTGGTGGAGGAAACCCCCACCCAGCGGATCGA
This sequence comes from Pseudomonas sp. 05N434, assembly GCF_056396965.1. Lineage (NCBI taxonomy): Bacteria > Pseudomonadati > Pseudomonadota > Gammaproteobacteria > Pseudomonadales > Pseudomonadaceae > Pseudomonas > Pseudomonas sp. 05N434. Next base: position 4,240 of record NZ_JBFTMK010000330.1, on the reverse strand, counting down.
GTTGCATCGCAAGCCTTTGGGTGTGGTGGCGTCGATCACGCCGTGGAACTGGCCATTCATGATCGCCGTCTGGCACATCATGCCGGCGCTGCGAGCCGGTAACTGTGTGATCAGCAAACCGTCGAGCCTGACCCCGCTGAGCACCTTGCGCCTGGTGGAGATCATCGCCCGCCATGTGCCTCACGGCGTGATCAATTGCCTGACGGGCGAGCAAGGTTTCGGCAGTGCAATCACTTCGCATACCGGCATTCAGAAGATTGTGTTCACCGGCTCGACCGCCACCGGACAAAGCGTCATGCGCGGCGCCGCCAACAACCTCAAGCGCCTGACGCTGGAGCTGGGTGGTAATGACGCGGCAATCGTCCTGCCCGGTACGCCGGTTGAGGCGGTGGTCGAGGAGATTTTCCAGGCGGCGTTTCTCAACATGGGCCAGACCTGCGCGGCCCTCAAGCGCCTGTATATCCATGAATCGCAGTACCAGGCCTTCGCTGATGCGCTGACCCTGATTGCGACGCGCCAAGTGGTGGGCGATGGCCTGGAAGCTGGCGTCACCTTTGGACCGGTGCAAAACCTTGAGCAATTGGAGCTTGTCGACGCGCTGGTCGCTGACGCGCGAGCACAAGGCGCGCGCGTGCTGTGCGGCGGCGCGCGTCTGGATCGTCCCGGCTTTTTTTATCCACCCACCTTGGTCGCGGACGTGACAGATGGCCAGCGCCTGGTCGACGAGGAACAGTTCGGTCCTGTGTTGCCCTTGATCGCGTACCGGGATGTCGAGGATGTGCTGCGGCGCGCCAATGCCGGTGACATGGGGCTGGGCGGATCGGTCTGGGGGCCGGATGTCGAGCAGGCCCAGGCACTGGCCAGCCGCCTGGAAAGCGGCGTTGCATGGGTCAATTGCCACGCGCAGATTCAGCCGAATACGCCGTTTGGCGGCAGCAAGATGTCCGGGTTTGGCGTCGAGTTCGGCCTTGAGGGGCTGCTGGAGTTCACTGGCCAGCAACTGCTGTTTGTCCGCCCTTTTAAAGGCGCACCACAAGGAGCTTGAGCCATGCGCAATCCATCACGCCATCCCGTGTTTGGTAGCACGCTTGTGTGCACATTGGTTCTATGTGCCATCAATCAGGCCCAGGCCTATGAGTTGTACAGTGATGAGAGCCGTCACCTCAACGCAGACATGACCGCCGTGTTCGGCCAGTTCAACAGTCGCAAGAACTACGACGGCACACCCGGTGGATCTACCTGGCGCGAAGGCTTCATCAAGTACGGCTTGAATGGCGACCAGTCCCTGGCGGGCAATGGCACCGCGTATGGGGCATTCGCCCTGGTCAGTTCCGCCACCTGGGGCGACGGCGACCCAGGCGGCAATTCCCTGGGAACCGAGCGCACAACAAAGATCGAAGACGCCTACCTGGGCTGGCGCTCCGGCGACCTGTTCCCTGCGTTAGGCAAGGACGGGGTTGATATTTCCGGCGGGCGCCAGGTGGTCAAGCTGGGCCGAGGGTTCCTGATCAACGATGACGGACTGAACCTGGGCGAGGGTCCGGCCAATGGCACTATGAACCGTGGGGGCGCTTATTACCTGGCTGCACGGCATGCGTTCGATCAAACCGCGCTGTTGCGCCTGGGTGGGCAAGATGGCCTGCACGGCAGTCTGGTGTGGCTCAAATCCGACAACCGCGTCCAGGCCGAAACCGAACTGGCCGCCGGCACGCTGGATTACACCACCCAGCCGGGTACGATCGGGTTGACCTGGGTACACGGCATCGACGTGAGCGATCAATGGGCCACCGACGTTCAACGCCAGCGCAAAGGCATGAACGTCTACAGCGTTCGCGGTGAAGGCGATGCGGGCATCGAGAACGTCAGCCTGGCGTTCGAATACGCCTGGCAGGACAAGGACGCCGGGCCTGAGAAAGCCTGGTACGGCGAAGCGGGCTACACCTTCGCCGATACCGCCTGGGCGCCCAAGGTGACCTATCGCTATACCCGCTATTCACAGAAATGGGATCCGCTGTTCACTGGCTTGAGCATGGGCTACGGCACCTGGTTCCAGGGCGAAGTCGCCGGAAACTACGCCGGGCCGTTCAACAGCAATACCAGCATTCAGCACGTCGGTCTGAATGCCACTCCGCTGGAAAACCTGACCTTGGGCGCGCTGTACTTCGATTTCGACACGGTGCGTAAAAACAACGCGCTGAACCTCAATGCCCGTGAGCTGGATATCTACGCCGAATGGGCAGCCAACCCGCACTTGATCATTACCCCGCTGATTGGCCTCTACAAACCCGATCAGGACTCAACCACGGGTGGCAATCAAGTCGGCGGTAATGGCACCAACCTGTACAGCCAATTGACGGTGGCTGTTCCGTTCTGACCGCACATCCGCCGCGTCCCCGGTAAGGGACCGGCGGCTTGTCCATAGGCTAGGGCGTGGTGGTGTTCGACTGATTACGCATGTTTTCGGCGATGCGCCGAGTGGTATCCATGACCATTTCGATCACGGTTTCCTGGCGCAGCAGCTTGAAGCTCTGCGTGCTGCCGACGGCGGACAGGCTGCCAACCACTTCGTCGATGTCCGTCTGGATGATGGGTGCGGCGATGCCGGTCAAGCCCAGGTTGAGTTCATCATGGGTGAGGCAGTAACCGTCCTTGCGAATCTTTTTCGCGGCCTTGGAGAAGCTTGACCAGTCATAAGGGCAGTCCGGGTCGTTGGCCATATGCTCGTCGAACAAGCGTTGCAAACGGCGACCTTTCTGAAAGGCGATCAACACCTTGGATTGCGCGCCGCGAAAGAACGGCAGCGGTTGCCCGCGCCCGAACGCAAAGTGGTAGGTGTCGGTGGGTTCGGCGATGTAGGTGTTGATGATGCGACCGTCATAAAAGACGCTCGCAAACACGGCCAGGCCGGTTTGCGCGGACAGCTCGTGCATCAACTCGCGCCCGGCAACGAGGATAGGGTCGTACTGACGCATCATCCAGTCCAGTTCGATGACTCGCGGTCCCAAGCCATAACTGCCGGCGTCCACGCGGGTCAGCAGGCCGGCGTCGCACAAATCCTTGACGTAGCGGTACACGGTCGCACGTGACAGGCCCATGCGCTCGGCAATGGTGTCGGGGTCGATTTTCAATGTCTGTGGACCGAACAGGTCCAGGACACTCAGCAATTTGCTCAGGCTACTCATTTCGTTCCTAAAGACGGGGGGAGGGCGCGTGCTTCGTTCCGGCGTAGACCAGACATCCCGCAGAAGCGCCAAGCGCTGGCGCAACACTACCTCAGTGAGAGAAAAACGCAATCTCGGCAGTCTTTCTGGTGCAAATAAAATCGCATAAATCTCACAAAACGAGACAAATACTAATTTAATGCTTGTTGGTTGAGTATTTGTGTGTGATAAATCTCATCACTGCAAATGCTCAAGCAAGAGGGCTGAAAATGAATGGTGCGCAACTGATAGTGAATGCGGCAGCGGCAAGCGGTATCGAATACTGCTTCGCCAACCCCGGAACCACCGAAATTCCATTGGTGGCGGCCATGGCCAGCGCACCAGCACTGAAGCCGGTGTTGTCGTTGTTCGAAGGGGTGTGCACGGGGGCGGCGGATGGGTATGGCCGGATTGCCGGCAAGCCGGCGATGACCCTGACGCACCTGGGCCCCGGGTTTGCCAATGGCATCGCCAACCTGCACAACGCGCGTCGTGCCAATACCCCTATCGTCAACGTGATCGGTGATCACGCGTCATGGCATGTCAACTACGATCCGCCACTGGCCAGTGACATCCAGGCCTTGGCCGGGACTGTCTCCGGTTGGGTGCGCACCTCGCGTACGGCGTCGGGTATCGGCGAAGATTTGCAGGAAGCGGTGCGGTCGGCCTGGCAGGCCAAAGGGCAGATCGCCAGCCTGATTCTGCCCATGGATCTGCAAGCCAGCGCAGTGACGCACAACGGCGTGTTCGCTCCGATGCGGGCGCCGGTTCGCCGGTTTGCCGGTGACCGGGTCGAGACGGTGGCGCAGGCCCTGCGTGACGGGCAGCGCCTGGTGTTTATTGTCGGGGATGAGGGGTTGTCGGTCGCGGGTCTGGAAGCAGCGGGGCGCCTGGCCCAACTGCCTGGCATGCGCCTGTTTGCCGAGACCTTTCCACGGCTCAGCTACCGTGGTGGTGGTTTGCCGGATCTGGATCGCCTGCCGTACTTCCCGGAAGGGGCCATTGAAATCCTTGAGCAGTACGACCAGGTCGTGTGTGCC
>NZ_JBFTMK010000329.1:0-5678 GCF_056396965.1 Pseudomonas sp. 05N434 | reverse complement strand
CCGATACCGGCGGCCGTATCGATGATCAGCACATCCARTTTGTCGCCGATATCGCTAAAGGCCTGGATCAGCGCGCGGTATTGCGCAGGCTCCAGATGAGTCATGTTCTGCAAACCAGAAGAAGCCGGGGCCACACGAATGCCTCCAGGCCCAGGCATGAGTGCCTCGGACAGCTCGCAACGCCCTTCGAGAACATCGGCCAGTGTGTAGCGCGGAGTCAGCCCCAGCAGAATATCGATATTCGCCAGGCCAAGATCGGCATCCAGCAATACGACGCGCCGCCCCATTTTTGCCAACGCCAACGAGAGGTTAACCGCTACCGTTGTCTTGCCCACGCCCCCTTTACCGCCAGTCACAGCGATAACTTGCACGCAATGCACATCATCCATTTGTCTTTCCCTTCCCTGCGCATCGTGTGCCAGCACGTAATGGCACCCTCCAGATGCCGCAAGAATAGCTGAAAAGCGCGCAATAGCTGCTTTATCTCCCGACGAGAGGCATTTTGCCGGCCTCCATCGAATCGTTTCAACGAAAAGGCCGGCAAAAACCACCAAAACGTCTAGATCCACACATCATTCATTGCGGTTCTTTCCCCGGCTTGATCACCGGTATTCAGCACACCTCGCGGCTCGATCAGCAACAGTTTCACCTCGCGTTCTGCATAAGGCTTGTGTTCGACGCCCTTGGGGACGACGTACATTTCTCCCCGCCCAACCACGACGGCCCGCTCCCGAAGATCGATGCGAAGCTCGCCTTCAAGGACGATGAAGGCTTCATCGGTATCGGCATGGGAATGCCAGACAAAGTCGCCTTCGATTTTCACCACCTTGAACTGATAGTCGTTCATTTCGGCAATCACCTTTGGCGCCCATTGCTCGCTGAACAAGGCATATTTTTCGGCAAAGTTAATCGCGGTGCAGGCCTGGGAATTCATTTAAGTCACCCTCATTGGACAAGATATCGAGCCCTGACTCTAGGGATGACCTAACGCTGCGTATTGCATGATTGTGCAAGTTGGCCGGGACCCTGCTCAATCAAGGCCCAACCTCTTCAGCCACCGGCCGGGGGAGACGCCGTAGGTCTGGACGAATTGACGCGTCATGTGGCTTTGGTCGAAAAAACCTGCGCATACGGCCGCCTCTGCCATCGAGTGGCCCCCAATCATCAATGCTCTTGCCAGGTCGAGYCGGCGCTGGGTCATGTACCGATAGGGGCTTGTGCCGTACAGCGCCCGAAAATCACGGCTCAGGCTCCACCGGTCTCGACCACTCGCCTGGGATAACTCATCCAGGGTAATGACTCGATCCAGCGAGTCATGAATCAGCGCACGCGCGCGCTCGGCCGCTGCAAAATCAAATGACTTGCGCCGCCCACGCTGACCAGAGAGCGTATCCAGCGCCTGCGCGAGATCGTAAAGGGCATCGTCTTCTTCCAGGGGTTCGATGCAAGCGTCGAGGTTTTGCAGCAGTACCTGGGTTGCGGCACCCAGCCGTGGGTCGCTCGATAAGCCACCCTCGATAAATGGCAACGGCTTGCCGCCCAGCACCTGCTGAATCAGGGCAGGTTCGATGTAGATCATCCGGTAATGAAAACCCGCTTCGGTACCGGCCTCACCGTCATGCACCTCGTCCGGGTGCAAGACGATGGTTTTACCGGGCAGGCTGTGGCGCTGGGATTTGCGGTACTGGAAACTTTGTACACCCGACAGCGTTCGCCCGATGGCGTAAGTATCGTGGCGATGCGGCGTAAAGCCATGGCCGCCAAAAAAGGCTTCGATGCGCTCCATCTTCAACGGCTGCGCCGAGCGCTTGACCCAATCCTTGTTGCCCTTGGTCTTAGTCATGTCCCTGTACCACTCGAATGATGTCAGTACGTTACCAGTGCGAGCGTCTGCTGTCCCAGACTCGTGACCCGTCTGAATCGGCCCTCTCAGCGTAGCCGTCAAATTTGTCTGTTCCCCTCGTGAACCAGTTTTGAGACCCGCAGTCATAGCCGTGCCGTAAAAGACGCTCGCCCAATGAAGCGCTCATGCGGTTATTGCTCATCTTTATCCCACCCTTATCGTCGTCAACTCATCAGAGCTGTCTGTTCATGCGCCCGACTGTCCGCTGCTGCCGCTTTATTTCGCTGTGCCTGATGCCTTTGTTTCCGCTGTTCGCCAGCCCCGCCCATGCCAGTGGGGAACGGCAACTGGTGGAAGTCATCAACGATTACCGCGCCGATCCCGACCGCTGCGCGGGGCGTGCAGTCAGGCCGTTACGGCCACTGGCGCTGAAATCGGACTTGTCCTTGCCGATCGGCTATGGCGGTGGTTTGCGGGAGGGGTTGAAGGCTAACGGCTATCAGGCTGTAACGGTACGGACCATCCGCCTGGTCGGCGCGCAAGATGCCGATGAGGCGTTCGACATGCTCCAGAGCGACTACTGTGGGGCGCTGCTCGATACCCAATACGCCGACATCGGTGTCACTCGTGCCCGCAGCGAATGGCGGGTGGTGCTGGCGCAACCGGTGCTCGATGGGCGTATCGGCGATTCGCGCGCTGCGGGCAAGACGTTGCTGGCGCAGGTCAACGCGGCAAGAGCCAGGCCACGCATGTGTGGGCGCCAACGCTTCGCCGCCGCACGGCCATTAACCTGGAACGCCGCCCTGGGCGCCGCCGCGCAAGGGCACAGCAAGGCAATGGCCTACGGCAACTACTTCGCCCACCAGGACCCCGACGGTGATATGCCGGCGGATCGCGCCAGAGCCGCCGGCTACCGCGGCCGGCAGATCGGCGAGAACATCGCCGCCGGGCAAGGCTCGCCCAGCCAGGCGATGTCCGGCTGGCTGGCCAGCCCCGGGCATTGCGCCAACCTGATGAACCCGATGTTTACCCAGGTCGGCGCGGCGTACGCCAGCGATTCGCGCAGCAACAAAGGGGTTTATTGGACGATGCTGTTTGGCGCGCCTTGAGTGAGGGTTTCGAACCGTCCATAGAAAATGGCTGGCGCTGGGGTCACAAGTTTGCGCCTACTTCAAGTCGAGGCAATAGGTGTAGTAACCCGTATCACGCACATAGCCCAATGATTCATACAACCGTTGCGCAAGGTGATTGTCCGTGGCCGTTTCCAGCACCATGCCCTTGGCGCCGGTCAACAGCGCAAAGGCTCGGGCGGTGTTCATCAGCAACGTCCCTACCCCTCTGCCGCGGGCGGCAGGTGTGGTGAAGAGGTCGTTGAGCAGCCAGGTGCGGTGGGCGTCGATGGAGGAGAACGTCGGGTACAACTGGACAAAGCCGAGCGCTTCGCCCGTGGAGTCCTCGGCGAAGAAAATCACCGATTCGTCCCTGGCGATGCGCTCTGCGATGAAAGCGCGAGACTGCATCAGGTTCGAGGGCTGGCCGTAAAAGCCTCGATAGGCGTCGAAGAGGCTGGCGACTTTATCGATGTGGGTTGCATCAACGCGCAGGACCTGGACGGCCATGTGGGTGGTCTCCGAACAGATGAGTTACTTCGGTTGCGCCACGGTGCGCAAATAAGGTTTCAGCGTCTTGAAGCCATCCGGGTATTTCTTCCTGGCGTCCTCATCGGAGACCGAAGTGGGAATGATGACGTCCTCGCCCGGACGCCAGTTCACCGGCGTGGCAACGGTGTGCTTGGCGTTCAGTTGCAGAGAATCGAGCAGACGCAGAACTTCATCGAAGTTGCGCCCGGCACTCATCGGGTAGATCAGCATCGCCTTGACCTTTTTGTCCGGGCCGATAATGAACACCGAACGCACCGTGGCATTGTCCACGGCAGTCCGTGCGCCGCCACTGGCATTCGGATGAATCATGTCGTAGAGCTTCGCCACCACCAGGTTCTCGTCGCCGATCATGGGGTAGTTGACCGCATGCCCCTGGGTCTCTTCGATGTCTTTGGCCCAGGTCTTATGGTTACTGACAGGGTCGACACTGAGCCCGACGATTTTGGTGTTGCGCTTATCGAACTCCGGCTTGAGCCCCGCCATATAGCCAAGTTCAGTGGTGCACACCGGGGTGAAGTCCTTGGGGTGCGAGAACAGAATCGCCCACTTGTCACCGATCCACTCATGGAAATGCAGCGGGCCCTCGGTGCTTTCAGCGGTAAAGTCCGGTGCTTCGTCTCCAATACGGATTGCCATGTTCGTTCTCCTTACAGTTGAGTCGTAGGGAAGTCGCCGGAGCGCTGGCTGCTGTTCCGGCGGCATTCGGTGTCTGTGTTAAATCGTCAACGCGGATCAGTATAGGAGACGCTCGAGGACCCGGTAGTTAGCCCCGCGCCCGCCCTGCCCCCTTTGATGACCGGGCATTCAAGCCTGCGAACTGCGCTCGACCGACACCGCAAGCGCAGATGTCCTGGCCAGCCAGTAATAGAGCATGCCCGGCACCACCAGCCCGACGATCCAGGAAATATCGACACCGCCGAGCTGCGCGACCATTGGTCCGGAGTAGAAGTGAGTGTCGACAAAAGGCAGCTGGACCAACACACCGAGCACATACACGCTGATCCCCAACACATTCCAACGGCCATAACGCCCCGCCGGGTCGGACAACGCCGGGATGTCATAGCGCTCCTTGTTGATGAAGTAGTAGTCCACCAGGTTGATCGCGCTCCACGGCGTGAAGAACGTCAGCAGAAAGAGGATGAAGTACTTGAACGTGCTCAGGAACGAGTACTGCCCCAGCAGCGCCAGCGTGGTGGACGCGCCGACAATCACCAGCACAAACAGCATGCGTTTACCGGCGGATATTTCGAAGCCACGACGAAAGCCACTGATGATGGTGGCCACGCACATGAAGCTGCCATAAGCGTTGAGGGTCGACACCGTGACCTTGCCGAACACCACGCTCAAGTACAGCAGGGAGGCCATCACCCCGGTACTGCCCAACCCGACGATGGTGGCGACCTCATGTCCACGAAAATTTGCGCCCGCCAACGCAGCGGCGAACACTCCCAGCACCATGGAAGCCTGGGCCCCCACCACCGTCCCCAGGCCGACGGCGGTGAACGTCTTCCAGGACGAGGTCTTGCTCGGCAGGTAGCGTGAGTAGTCGGCCACATAAGGGCCGAACGCGATCTGCCAGGATGCGGAAAGAGACACCGCCAGCAAGAAAGTACTCCAGCCGAAATGGCGGTTTTCCAGCAACAGACCGATATCGTTGAGCGTCATCAACCGGGTAAACAGATAGACGAAGGCGATGATCCCCAGCACGCTCGCCACCCTGCCCACCAGGTGGATGACCCGATAACCGAAGAGGGTCAGAAACGCGATGCAGGAGGCGAAAATCAGGATGCCGGCGCTGTCACTGACATGGACCAATTGAGCAATGGCCTGCCCCGACAGTACCGCGCCGGTGGCGCTGAAGCCGAGGTACATCAGACACACCAGCACAATCGGAATCGCCGCCCCATAGACCCCGAACTGCACGCGACTGGAGATCATCTGCGGCAGCCCGAGCTTGGGTCCTTGTGCAGCGTGCAGCGCCACCACCGCGCCGCCGAGCAACTGGCCGACCAGCAAACCAATGAGTGACCAGAACACATCGCCACCCAGCACCACGGCTAGCGCGCCGGTCACAATCGCCGTGATCTGCAGATTGGCGCCGAGCCACAGGGTGAACTGGCTGTAGAGGCTGCCATGGCGCTCGGCCTCGGGGATGTAATCGATCGAGCGTGTCT
>NZ_JBFTMK010000328.1:0-5701 GCF_056396965.1 Pseudomonas sp. 05N434 | reverse complement strand
GATTTTCGAAAAGCAGCCGAAGGTCTCGCTCACAGGCAAGGGCAACGGTTTGCAGGACAGGACTGGTCAAGGGTTCACGGGCCTTATGCGGTTCAAGTCGGCTCTGGCGCGGCCGTTAAAGAGATGCAGCATAGATGCAATGACGGCTTGTTCTAGAGAGCTGCGTCAATCAATTGCAATGTTTTCGCCACTCAGCGAAAGACGGGCGGCATTATACATGGCGTTCCCTACTCTCAAGAGTGCAATTTCCTCAGGTTGTGTCCGCGTATGACAGGCGAAATGAACATCCTCCCGCTCCCGCCAACCACCCCGGCGACTTCGCGTCCATTGGTGATCAGCGGCGAGTTGCTCAAGCTGCTGACGCCGATGGAGGGCCTGATCACGGCCGGTCAGACCGCCAAGGCTGAAGTGCTGTCACTCAAGCAGGCGGATCAGACCTTTCAACTGTTGCTCAAGGTCACTCTCGACAGCGGCCGCCAGACCACTGTCCAGGCCACCAGCACTCAGCCGTTGCCCCAGGGTACCAGCCTGTCGATCACCCAGCCGTCGGCGGGCAATCTGGCAGTCACGGTGCAACAGGCCATCGCCTCCAGCGTCGCCACCCTCACCCGTATCGATACCGCGCAACTGCCGGTCGGCACCCTGYTGCAAGGCAAAGTGCTGACCTCTCAGGTGATGCCGCAGGTGCCGGGCCAGCCGACGGTGTTTCGCTCGATGGTGAGCCTGCTCAACACCGCGCTGAGCGGCAGCACGCTGAGCATCGACAGCCCGACACCGCTGCGCATCGGCACCTTGCTGAGTGCCTTGGTGCAGGACACCCAGACACTCAAATTCGTGCCGCTGAGCAGCCGTCAGGAACAGTTGGCGGTGACGCAACAATTGGTCAGCCAGCAAAGTCGCCAGGGTTCTCTGGATGGCTTGATCAAGGTCCTGCAAAATCTGCCACCGTCGGATCAGACCTCCAGCGACCTGCGCGCCGCCGTGGACAAATTGCTCGCTGGCCTGCCGGACGCCCAACAATTGAGTACGCCCAAAGGGYTGGCCCAGGCGCTGGCCAACAGTGGCCTGTTCCTGGAAGCCAAATTGCTGACCGGACAAAACCCGACGCTGGCGCCAGACATGAAAGGCGACCTGCTCAAGCTGATCGCCCAGCTGACGCCGGGCCTGCCGGCCAACACCAATCTCAACGCAATCATCGCTGCCAACACCCTGGCCCAGGCCATGCCGAGTTTCGTGCGCAATGCCCTCGGCATGCTCGGGCAAGTCAGTGCCAAACCGTCGCCGACCAGCTTCCCACTGCCCGAGCGCCTGCTGCAAAGCGCGGAAGGCGAAGATGATCTCGAGCACCTGCTGCGCCTGGCTGCGGCGGCGGTTTCGCGTTTGCAAAGTCATCAGCTGTCGAGCCTTGAGCAGACTGGCGTCACCAGTGACGGGCGGTTGATGAGCACCTGGCAACTGGAAATCCCCATGCGCAACCTGCAGGACATCGTGCCGTTGCAGGTCAAATTCCAGCGCGAAGAAGCCCCCGAAAAAGAACAACCGCGCGAACGCCGCGACGAACGCGAACCCAAGCAACCGCTATGGCGCGTCGAGCTGGCATTCGACATGGAACCGTTGGGGCCGTTGCAGATTCAGGCCCAACTGATCAAAGGCAGCCTCTCCAGTCAGCTGTGGGCCGAACGGCCGTACACTGCGAGCCTGATCGAAAGCAATCTGGCCGCGCTGCGCCAGCGCCTGCTGGATTCCGGGCTGAACGTCGGCGATCTGGATTGCCACCTCGGCACACCGCCACAAGGCCCTCAAACCCGTCTCGAACAACGCTGGGTCGACGAAACCGCATGAACGAATCCACCGCACCGCGCCAGGCCATCGCCCTCAAATAYGACGGCAGCCACGCCCCTACCCTTACGGCCAAAGGTGACGAAGAACTGGCTGAAGAAATTCTACGGATTGCCCGTGACTACGAAGTGCCGATTTACGAGAACGCCGAACTGGTGAAACTGCTGGCGCGGATGGAATTGGGCGAGAGTATTCCCGAGGAGTTGTACCGCACGATTGCCGAGATCATTGCGTTTGCCTGGAATCTGAAAGGCAAGTTTCCGGCGGGGCATGATCCGCATGCGGTGACGGTGGAGAAGGACGTCACCGAGCGCGGGGATGATTATTGAATCTTTATTGAATGTAAAAAGATCGCAGCCCCGTTTCACTCGACAGCTCCTACAGGGCGTACACCATCCCAATGTAGGAGCTGTCGAGTGAAACGAGGCTGCGATCTTTTGCTCTTCTCAGTTTCTGTGCAACTTGCTCATCAACTCCGCCTCAGCCTGGGTCAAGCCGCAAGACTGAGTCAGCTCATCGACGCTGGCCCCCATCCCCACCAGGCGCGCGGCCTGGGCGAATGAAAGGCTCGACGGATCACGCTGCTCCAACTGCGCCAGCTTGTCCGGCAACGGCCCGACCACCGCGCGCAGTTCGTGCAGGTCTTCACCCATGCGCACGTTGCCGTTCTGGTAGTCGTCGACGCGCTTGGCCAGGTCCTTGATGCGCTGATCGCGCAGTGCATCGCCCTGAGCCTGTTGTGCGGCGACCTGCCTTTGAGCGCGGATGTACGCCAGGAACATCGCCAGCGTGCCTGCCCACAAAAGGAACAGGACAATCACAGCCACCTCAAGAATCAATCAGATACTCTCCAGTTCCGACCATTCTTCTTCGCTCATCATCTTGTCCAGCTCGACCAGGATCAGCAGTTCATTGTTCTTGTTGCACACGCCTTGAATGAACTTGGCGGACTCTTCGTTACCGACGTTCGGTGCGGTCTCGATTTCCGACTGACGCAGATAAACCACTTCAGCCACGCTGTCGACCATGATCCCGACCACTTGCTTGTCGGCTTCGATGATGACGATGCGGGTGTTGTCACTGACGTCGACCGTGCCCAGGCCGAAACGCTGACGGGTGTCGATCACGGTGACCACGTTGCCGCGCAGGTTGATGATACCCAGCACGTAGCTCGGGGCACCCGGTACCGGAGCGATTTCGGTGTAGCGCAGGACTTCCTGAACGCGCATCACGTTAATGCCGTAGGTTTCATTGTCCAGCTTGAAGGTGACCCATTGCAGGATCGGATCTTCGGAACCTTTTGCCGCCGTCGCCTTGTCATTCATACCCTGACCCCTCGAAAAACCGCCCTAGCGGTGTGTATTCAGTGCACCGGCACTTGAATGCCGATGCGTGTTTTTTATGTCGGTTTGTGGTTCGGCTTACTGCCGCCCATGTGCTTCGCCCCGCCGCTGGCGATCAATTCGGCCAGTGCGGCGACATCGAGCAAAGCGCACATGTGTTCAATCACCGTGCCGGCGAGCCATGGCCGCTGCCCMCGGTGACTTCTCCATTTGATTTCATTCGGGTCCAGGCGCAACGAGCGGCTGACCTGATGCACCGCCAGCCCCCACTCATAGCCCTGAACTGAAATAACGTATTGCAGGCCCTGGCGGAAATCGTCGCGGTAGCGGTCCGGCATGACCCAGCGTGCGGTATCCAGCACCTTCAGGTTGCCGGCCTGGCTTGGCAGGATCCCGAGGAACCATTCCGGCTGACCGAACAACGGCGTCAGCTCGTGGCCGGCCAGGGAATAAATCGAACCCAGGCACACCAGCGGCACCGCGAGGGTCAACCCGGCGACATCGAACAACAGGCATTCGAACGGCTCGGCCGCCCAGGCCGGACGATCGTCATTTTCCACCGGAGGCGGCGTGTTGCTCGGCGGCAGATGAACTTCCACCACCGGCGGCACCAACGCTTGCAGCAACGGCGCAATCGTCGACACGGACGCCAGAATCGGTGCCGGCGCTTCGATCACGGCCACCGGTGCCTTCGCCACTGGCGCAACAACGGGGGCCGCGACCACTGCCGGCTTCTGCGCATCGCGCGCCTGCTCTTCGAGCACCGCCGCCTGGAACTCGTCCAGCGCAGCTTCAGCCTCGACAACCTCAGGGAGCGCCTCGACTTCAGGCAACAGCTCTTCGGTCGCGTCCTGCAGCAAGCCATCCAGATAAGACTGAAGGGCCAATTGCGGGCGCGAGGTGATCTTCACCGGCCGGGTCATGCGAATACCATCGTAGGAATCAGGCTCATCTCAAGCCACCTGCGGAACAAGTTGCTGGGCCAACAGATGCTTGAGCAGTGCGCGGTAGGCGAGAACGCCGCGACTCTTGCCATCGAATTGCGACGGCGTCAGCCCTGCCCGGCTCGCGTCACGCAAGCGGGTGTCGATCGGGATGTAGCCTTGCCAGATTTCTTCCGGGTACTTGTCGCGCAGCACGCGCAGAGTGCCAAGCGAAGCCTGGGTGCGGCGGTCGAACAGGGTCGGCACGATGTTGAACGGCAACGCCAGTTTGCGCGAGCGGTTGATCATCGCCAGCGTGTTGACCATGCGTTCCAGGCCTTTGACCGCCAGGTGCTCGGTCTGCACCGGAATCACCAACTGCTGGCTGGCCGCCAAGGCATTGACCATCAGCACGCCGAGCAACGGCGGGCTGTCGATCACGGCGTAATCGAAGTCTTGCCACAACTGCGCCAGACTCTTGGCGATCACCAGGCCCAAACCGCTCTGGCCCGGCGACTGGCGCTCAAGGGTGGCCAGCGCGGTGCTCGATGGCAACAGGGAAATGCGTTCGTCGCTGGTGGGCATCAACAACTGACCGGGCAAGCCTTGCGGCACGTTGCCCTTGTGCAGAAACAGGTCGTAGCTGCTGTGCTCCAGGCTGTCGGGGTCGTAACCGAAGTAGCTGGTCAYGGAGCCGTGGGGGTCGAGATCGACCACAACCACGCGCTTGCCCGCCTCCGCCAGTAAACCGGCTAAAGCAATGGAGGAAGTGGTTTTACCGACACCACCCTTTTGATTGGCAACTGCCCAGACTCTCATTCGGATTGTTCCTCCCGGTCGAAAACGTCGACCGAGAAATAGCTCAACGTATTAATGCGGGTGACGGAGAATTGACGGCACTCTCGCGTCCCGGCGACTTGACCGGGGTCGGTGCAGTTTGTGTGCCAGCCCGCTTCAATGCGGCATCCGGTTGTGCATGAGCCGTTCCGGTACCGGTGAGGCTACGGCGTACATCAAGATTGCGTGACACCACCAGCACCACCCGACGGTTGCGCGCACGGCCTTCGGCGGTGGCGTTGTTGGCCACTGGCTGGAATTCGCCATAACCCACCGATGCCAGGCGACCAGGGTTCACGCCCTGCATCGCCAGCATCCGCACGATGCTCGCCGAACGGGCCGAGGACAGTTCCCAGTTGGTTGGGTATTGCGCGGTGCGGATCGGTTGATCGTCGGTGAAACCTTCGACGTGGATCGGGTTGTCGAACGGCCGGAGGATCGCAGCGACCTTGTCGATGATGTTGAACGCAATGTCGCTGGGCATGGCGTCGCCGCTGCCGAACAACAGGCTGGAATTGAGTTCGATCTCGACCCACAACTCGTTGCCACGCACGGTCATCTGGTTGGAGCTGATCAAGTCGCCGAACGCCGCGCTGATGTCATCGGCGATGCTTTTGAGTGGATCGTTGGCGGCCTGGGCGATGCCGGCGTCGATCTGCTCGCTGTCCTTGACCAGCGGTTTGGCCGGGGTCACGGTCTTCGGTCTCTCTTCGCCAATGGGGATCGGCTTGAGGGCGCGGTCAGAGTCGGTAAACACCC
>NZ_JBFTMK010000327.1:0-9450 GCF_056396965.1 Pseudomonas sp. 05N434 | reverse complement strand
CGGGAGGTTAGTTTGTGGCGAGGGTGCAAGCCCCCTCGCCACAAAATGTTTTCTGCACATCAGGTCTTGAGCACCTCAAACGTCACTTCGTCAGGATAGAACGCCACATACCCGCCAATCTGCGCAACCGACACCTTGGGGTGCTCATAACTCCATACCGCATTGGCACCTTCATGCCCGGGGATCTGCAGGCTGTAATAGCTGGCATCGCCCTTGTACGGGCAATAGCTGGTGTGGTCGGTGCGGGCGAAATACTGTTCGGCGATGTCCTCCCGCGGGATGTAGTACACCGGAGGATAATTGGTCTCATGCATGACCAGCGCCCGAGTGGACGACGCCACTTGAATGCCATGGAACTTCACCACCACGCAGCCGGGTTGGGGGACGATGGAGATGGGACTACCGGCACCTGGGACTTTCATGAAGTAGGTTCCTCTGTTGCTGTTGTGCGGTTTCCGCGCCCCAACAGGTATACCCCATGTTCTGGTATCGCGAGTACTTCGCAGCCGAACGGAGCGTGCTTCAGTCGCTGGATTGACCGCTGTCATCAAACGCAACAGCTCAAGCTGTACATCCATACAGATAAAGATTRCTCCATCGCTCATCAACCGCCATTCTGTGCACCTCTCGAACACTGATCGATGATGGTGGTTATGCGGCTGTACCTCTGTGAAAAACCTTCCCAGGCCAAAGATATCGCGGCCGTGCTCGGCGCCAGGCGTCGAGGCGACGGCTGCTGGCTGGGAACGGACGTCACGGTGACCTGGTGCATCGGCCACCTGCTGGAAACCGCGCCGCCGGATGCCTACGACGCGCGTTACAAACGTTGGGTGCTGGCGGATCTGCCGATCATTCCCGAAAAATGGAAAATGACCGTCAAGCCGCGCACGGCCAGCCAGTACAAGGCAGTCAAACGCCTGCTCGGCGAGGCCAGTGAACTGGTGATTGCCACCGACGCCGACCGTGAGGGCGAGATGATCGCCCGGGAACTGGTGGAACATTGCCGTTATCGCGGGCCGATCCAGCGGCTGTGGTTGTCGGCGCTGGACGATGCATCGATCCGCAAGGCGCTGGCGGCGCTCAAGCCGGGGGCCGAGACGTTCAGCCTCTATCATTCGGCGTTGGGGCGCTCCCGGGCCGACTGGTTGATCGGGATGAACATGAGTCGGCTGTTCACCCTGCTGGGGCGTCAGTCCGGCTATCAGGGCGTGTTGCCGGTCGGTCGGGTGCAGACGCCGACTTTGCGCCTGGTGGTGGATCGCGACCGCAGCATTGCCGATTTCGTCCCGGTGGCCTACTGGGCCATCGACGTGCAACTGCTGCACGATGGCACTGCGTTCACTGCCCAGTGGCGCGCGGCGTCCGATGCTTGTGACGATCAGGATCGCTGCCTGAACCAGGCGCTGGCCCAGCAGGCGGCTGCAGCCATTGGCAATGCGGCGAGCGCTCGGGTGATCAAGCTACGTACCGAGCGCATGCGCGAAGTCGCGCCGCTGCCGTTCGACCTGGGTACTTTGCAGGAAGTCTGCTCGAAAAAACTCGGGCTCGGCGCCCAGGAAACCCTCGATATCGCCCAGGCCCTGTATGAAACCCATAAAGTCATCACCTACCCGCGCAGCGACTGCGGCTACCTGCCCCTGAGTCAGCACAGCGAAGCGCCGGGTATTCTGGCGGCGCTCCGGCAAGCCGATCCGGCCCTGAACGCCTTGCACGATTATCTGGAGCCGCAACGCCGATCGCGGGCCTGGAACGATGCCAAGGTCAGCGCGCACCACGGCATCATTCCGACCGCCGCGGCGAAGAATCTCGATCGACTGGTGGGCAAGCAACGGGCGGTCTACACCCTGATTCGTGCGCGTTATCTGGCGCAGTTCCTGCCCAATCATGAGTACGACCGCACCCAGGCCGACTTCGACTGCGCCGGTGAAGCCTTGCGCGCCGTGGGCAAGCAGATTGCCGAGCCCGGCTGGAAACGCGCCCTGCCCGAAGCCCTCGCGCCCGCCAAGGGCCGCGAAGCACCGGCACCGCAAACACTGCCGACACTGGCCGAAGGGCGTGACTGCGCGGTGGCCGACGTGAAGCTCAAGGACCTCTGGACCCAGCCGCCCAAGCCATTCACCGAAGGCGATCTGATCAAGGCAATGAAGAACGTTGCCAAACTGGTGGAAGATCCGCTGCTCAAGCAAAAGCTCAAGGACACCACCGGCATCGGCACCGAAGCCACACGCGCCTCGATCATCCAGGGCCTGTTGGATCGTGGTTATCTGATCAAGAACGGCAAGGCCCTGGCCGCGACGCCGGCGGCTTTCAGCCTGATCGATGCGGTGCCGCGCGCGATTGCCGACCCCGGCACCACGGCGATCTGGGAACAGGCGCTGGACATGGTGCAGAGCGGTGAAATGAGCCTGGAAGAATTCGTCACCAAACAGGCCGCGTGGATGAGCAAGCAAGTGGCACGTTGCGCCGGCCTGAACCTGACCATCAGCGGGCCGGCAAGCCCGGCCGGGCGTGGCGCCACACCGTGGAAAAACAAACGCAAACCCGCCAAACGCAAGCCTTCGACTGGAACCAAGCGCGCGGCGAAACCGGCGGGCAAGGTTTGAGGGCAGCGAATCGAAATGGTCTAGTGTTCTTCAATGTCAGTTAAGACACCGAAGGTACGACCATGGCGACAATCAGGAGCCAGCCCTCGATAGAACTGCACGCCGCCCAGCGCGACGAACTGGAAACCATCGAAAACCTGATGCAGTTCTACATGTACGATTTCAGCGAATGGCTGCCGCTGAAGCTCGGGGAACATGGTTACTTCAACATCCAGCCCAGACTGGACTACTGGCGCAACCCGGCAACCCGGCCGTTTCTGATCAAGGTCGACGGCGAGCTGGCAGGGTTCGTGACCGTGGATAACCAAACCCATATCGTCGGCGCCGAGTACAACATCGGCTACTTTTTGTCAGTCGACGCTTTCGTGGCCAAGGTGTCGCGAAGTTTGTCGTCTCTGCCCTCTTGAGCCGCTTCCCCGGTCAATGGCAGATTTTCCACATCGATGCCAACCAGCCTGCGCGGCTGTTCTGGGCCAGGGTGATGCCCGATCTCACGGCCGGAGTGTTCACCGTGCATCAGCTGCCGATCGACGGTTATCCATGCACCGTTTACCGCTTTGAAAGATCGCAGCCCTCGGCAACGCCTACGGGGCCGGGGTAAGCGCTGCCGAAGATTCCAAACGGTGGCCACGCTGACTTTCTAATTCCAAAACCACTTTGTCCGACAATATGTAGTGAACAAAAATAATCACTACAAAACCGTTGACGCCTCCGATTTGCCCTTGCATGATGCAGACGTCTCCCCGATCGGGAGTACAGGCAACACGTTTGAGCAAGTTCGTCTGACCGCCGAGCTGTTTTTCCCGGATACACGCTGCCCACAAGGCAGATTGAAGAAGCTGACCTGGCCTGAACGTCCAGTACAAGGGCGAGAAACGCTAGCGATCAATCCTCATGAAGCTTGTGGCCGACCCTGAAAACGTCGGCAGTGGCCTCCARGTTTTCGCTGCTTCTCTTCGTTGTGACGCTATTGCGTAGCAGTTATTCAACACGACTACATGCAACAGATGCGCGACCCCGTCGTATTGACGGTCGACCGCTGACGTCCTGGTTTCGGTGCCAGGGATCAACTAACCGATGGGCTACCTGTATTAGCGAATCAACTTTGAAAGATCACCAAATGGTCAAGGGGCTTACAACTCCCAAACACAAGAAGGCCCCGCTCGTTTATCGAGCGGGGCCTTTTTTTGTTTCTTGTTTTTGCACCTCTAACTTCGTACCGGGTCAAAAGAACAAGGCTATGGTTAACAGTGCGCTGGACATCGGTTTATCCGCTGGAGGTCTGCGATGAAAACAACCCTGACATTCATGCTACTGGCATTGGCGAGTGCAGCCCATGCGAATAGTCTCCCCGGCATTCCCGCCTTCGATGTGGACTGTCCCGGGAAAATCATGGTCCACGCCGACCAGGATGGTCCGGTGATGATCAACAGCAAAGAAGCCCAGACCAAAATGATCAATGATCGCCTTTTCGAGGCCAAGGGGCCGGATGTGACGATCTCGATCAGCATCGCGGATGACGACACGGTAGCCGTGACCTATACCAGCAAGAAAGGCGGCAATGGCATCTGCCAGTCGGTGGATGATTGATTCACACGCTGGTGCTGCCGGCCATCACCAGGTTCGCGAACGCCACAGACGCGGCACTGTGATAGTTGTTCTTCCTGCGCAGCAATGCCGCGTCGCGCCGGGGTGCCTCGCCCTGTAATTCAATTCGGCGCAATGCCCGTTCCGCCGTGGCGATGGGCTCCGGGAGGATGGTGGCCATCGGCGTGTGGCGAATGACCTCCAGCAACGTACTCACCGAATTCACCTCGATCGCCACCTTGGGCGTGATGTTCTGCTGCCGAAAATACTCGTCGACTGAGGATCGGGTGATGAAGTCCGGCGTCAGCAACGCGAAATCCAATTGCGCCATTTCCTTGGGCGATAGCGGGATCTGCCGTTCGTACAACGGATGACGGTGCCCGACCACCACACCCAGAGTCTCGACAAACGCCGGCACGCACTCGATATCCGGGCTCCTCACCGGGGTGAAGGCAATGGCAATGTCCAGCGAGTCATCAAGCAACCCCGCCTCGATGTCATCCATCGACAACTCGAAAATCTGCAGATGGATGTTCGGAAACTTCGCCGCGTAATCGCGCACCAGCGGCCCCACCAGATACGCCATGAACGTCGGCGTCATGGCCAGTCGCAAGGTGCCGCGAGACAAGTCCTTCACATCATGCAGCGCGCGTTTGCCCGCTTCCAGTTCCACCAGCACCCGCCGGGCGCATTCGATATAGGCCTGCCCCGCGTCGGTCGCTCTGACCGTGCGCGAGGTGCGGTCGAACAGGCTGACACCCAGGGTTTCCTCCAGTTGCCGGATCTGCTGGGACAGTGTCGGTTGGGAGACGTGCAATGCCTCCGCGGCGCGGGTGAAGCCGCCGTGGTCGGCGACCGCCAGCAGGTAGCGCAAATGTCGGAGCAGCATGGGGCTCATCATCTATAGGCAGGACTTATGCAAAGCATTGTATATCGATCTTGGACGCTATGGATCAATCAACCGAAGATGGCTCCACTTTCCAGCCACAACCGATAGGAGTCACACCATGCAACAGTCCCACGCTTACCAGGACACCAGTCTGGCCCTGACCACTTCGATCCTCGATGCCAAGGCGCGCAAGAATTTGTCCTGGCAGGATCTGACTGACGGCACCGGCCTGGGTCTGGCCTACGTCACCGCCGCCCTGCTCGGTCAGCATCCACTGCCGGAAGCCGCCGCCAGAGTAATCGGCGAAAAACTCGAGCTGGACGCCGACTCCGTGGCCCGCCTGCAAATCATCCCGCTGCGCGGCAGCCTGTCGGGTGTTCCGACCGACCCGACCATCTACCGTTTCTACGAAATGATCCAGATCTACGGCACCACGCTCAAAGCCCTGGTTCACGAGCAGTTCGGCGACGGCATCATCAGCGCGATCAACTTCAAGCTGGACCTGAAAAAGGTCGAAGACCCGGAAGGCGGCTCCCGTGCCGTGATTACCCTGGACGGCAAGTTCCTGCCGCTGCGCCCGTTCTAAGTAACTGGCCACCTTTAGCAAGCGATACCCCGTAGCAGCTGCCGAGCCTGCGAGGCTGCTACGCCCCCTCATTCATTGCAAGGAAGTCCGCCATGAAAGCGCTCATCGAAGGTTTATTGAAGTTTCAGAAAGAAGCGTTTCCGCAACGTACCGACCTGTTTAAACACCTGGCCACCACCCAGCATCCCGGCACCTTGTTCATCACCTGTTCCGACAGCCGCGTGGTACCGGAACTGCTGACCCAGCAAGAGCCCGGCGAACTGTTCGTGGTGCGCAACGCCGGCAATATCGTGCCCTCTTACAGCCCGCATCCGGGCGGCGTGTCGGCCACGGTGGAATATGCGGTCGCGGTATTGGGCGTGACAGACATCGTGATCTGCGGGCATTCGGACTGTGGCGCCATGACCGCCATTGCCCAGTGCAAATGCATGGATCACCTGCCCGCCGTCAGCGGCTGGTTGCAGCACGCCGAGTCGGCCAAGGTGATCAACGAAGCCCGCCCTCATGCCAGCGACGCGGCCAAGGTCAGTTCGATGGTGCGGGAAAACGTCATCGCCCAACTGGCGAATATCCAGACCCACCCGAGCGTGCGCCTGGCCCTGGAAAAAGGCCTGTTGAACCTGCATGGCTGGGTCTATGACATCGAAACCGGCTCGGTCGATGCCCTGGATGCCGGCAGTCACAGCTTCGTGTCGCTGGCCGAACACCCCGGCACTTGCGCCGTGCACGGCAAAACGGTCGAAGCCGCCTGAAGGTGTCGACCGCACAAGCTGCACCAGGCTTGGCGCAGCGTTACAAAGTGGACACGCGCGCTACTGCGCCCGTCCTCGTTTCCCGGCCGGGAATGTGACACTCACACGGTCGCCCTGGTTATTTGTCGTCCGTCTTGGCTGACGATTGTGGCCGACGTTCAGGTGTGTCTTCAGCGTTGGGCGCTTCTGGAAAACTGCCTGGGGTGAACACATGAGTGAGCAATTCGCTGGCATCGATGTTGACGACACCAGGAACCGAACGGGCCAGAGCAACAGCGTGCTCACACTGTCTATGGGTATTGACGCGACCGCTCAATGCCACCGCACCCGCATGGGTTTTGACATGGACATTCAGGCCAAGAGTGGTATCGGCCAAGGCCAGGGCCGACTTTACCCGGGTGGTAATCCACGTGTCGTGAACGACCGTTTCCAGACCATGGGAGTAATGTTGGAAGTCATGAAGTTTCATGGCGCAATCCTCTCACACGTAATCAGATGCGCTGTCCGTCCCCGCGCGGGCACGGACACACAATAAGTATAGTGCGTGCCGTTGCCTGCGGCCGGCGGCTCCTGATGAGCGATGAAAATCCTCTGGGAGCAGCTTTACTTACCGCTCTCAGCGTTTGACCGACAGGCTCGTCTGGGTCATGCGGCTGCGGATCGTGAACACGCCATCACCCGAGAGAATCGCGCTGCGCGCAAACAGGCGACCGCTCTCCCAGTTCGAAAGCCCCAGTTCCGGCTTGTTCAGCGCGTACTGTCCGTCGACCCAGCGGGTGATCCCGTTGCCGACAAAAGGCGCGTTGACCGCGTTGTAGAACCGCGCCTGCGCCTGGGTATCTTCACTGATCAGAGACACGGTGAATTGCGGGCTGTAGCGGTTGAACAAGGCAATGGCCTGATCCAGATCGTCGACGATCTTCAGGCTGACTTCCGGGGTTTCTTCCCATTCCCACTCGCGGCCCAATTGGTCCTCGGGCAGCGGTTCGGCCTGTGCTTCGGTCTGATAGCCTTCGGCGCGGTACACCTCGACGCTCGCGGTGCGCCAATCGCTCGGCAAATGCTGCTCGCTGCCCTCGACGATGTGCAGTTTGCAGCCTTGGCCTCGCGCGGTGCCGGCCTGTTGCAGTGCATCGAGAAACAGCGGCACCAGTTCGGCTGCTCGGTCGCGATGGATCAGGCAAACGTTCAAGGTGTTGCAGACTTTGCGGTCCAGCGAATTGCGCACCACGGCGGCGAAGCGCTGGGCATCGGCATCTTTATTCGCGATCAGCCAGGCGCCACCGGTGCCATGCAGGCTGACGGCGGTGCCGGCCTGTTGCGCGATGCTGCCCAACTGGCTGACCGCATGCCCCGAACCACGGGCCACGGCCAGCGACAGGCGCCGGTCGGCGAACATTGCCCAGCCGGCGGCGTGATTGACACTTTCGACCAGCGACACCGCACCGCTCGGCAACCCGGCATCGGCCAGTGCCGGATTCAATGCATGGGTGACGATGGCCTGRGCGGTGCCCAACGCGTCGCTACCAATACGCAGCACCGCGGTGTTGCCAGTGCGCAATACACCGGCGGCGTCGGCAAAGACATTGGGCCGGCCTTCGAACACAAAAGCGACGATGCCCAGCGGCGAAACCACCTGCTCGACTTTCCAGCCGTCGTGCTCGACGCAGCTCACGACTTGACCGCGGGTGGCCGGCGCATCGCGCCAGGCCCGCAGGCCGGCAATCATGTCGCGGCGCATGCGCTCATCAGCCAGCAATCGCGTGGTGGAACGCCCGCGTGCCTTGGCCCGCTCGATGTCGGCCAGGTTGGCGGCTGCAATCAAGGCCCAGCATTCCGGGGTTTCCAGGCGTTGCGCGAAGCGATCGAAGAACTCGCTGATGGCGTGATCCGAAACGCTGGACATTGCGGCAAACGCCGCCTCGGCGCGCTCGATGGCGACCGTCGCCGCCTGCTGATCCGCCACCGGGATCAGCAACAACTCGCCGCTGACCTGCTCCACCAGCAGATGGTCGCCGGGCTGAAAGCGCGCCGCCAGTTCGGGGCTGACGACSGTGACACGATTACCGGCAAATGGGATCGGCGTGCCAGCGACTAGACGTTCGAGCGCAAGAGACATGAAGCGGTTTCACCATGCAGGGGGGCGGTCGGAAAATGTATAGGAAAATCCGTGGAGCGTCATTCACCGGGACGCGGTGGTGGTTACTTTTTCGCAAGTCGAAATACGTCCTGCTCCAGTCCATTGCTACCTTGTTTACGCTTGTCCGAATTCACGTCATAAACCACCAGCAACAAGGGCTCTTCTACACCATCGGTGCCTATAAAGGTCATCCCTTCGGCATGATCGCAGCCTTTATCTTCTCCTTGCCCGTAAGGAACCTCCAGGACCGACGTCAATTGTTCGCYGAAAACGAAACCTTCATCTGCTGGCCTGGCGCCGTCGCGCCATCGAAATACAGTGACGGGCCCGTCGAGGTCCATCGTCGGTCCAGCCAGGATCAACATATCGTCACCATCGAGGCATAAGTCCCTGACGCCGAGTCCATTCAGCTGGAAAAAATGCTTTCGATACTTTCGCCCACCCGGCCCGATTTTCTTCAGCCTCAGTGTGTGAGCAAGCTTGGGATGGTCTTCGGGTTCGACCTCCAGAATGATTGCCCATCCCCGCAGCACAGGCCCTCGCAACCCGATAAAAACACGCTTGCCGTTGACCTCGAGGCCTTCGGTATCGAACCCGTTGTCCTTGCCGGGAATGTGCAGGAATGCCCCAACATGTTCGTCGTCCTTGAGTTCATCGAGCAATTCGTTACCCAGTTGATTGCCGGCCAATTGAGCGGCGACTCGATCATCGCTGGTGGTGCTCTTCACCAAAGTGAACGTCCCGTTTTCTTCGACCAGCGGAATCCGGGCCAGGAGAAAACGATTGCCATCACGGCTGACAGTGGACAGACGCTCGGCGTTTTTCTTCAGGGACTTGGTGCTATCGGGCTTTTTCCGTTTCAGGCTGTGAGAGCCCACGATCCAGAGATACCC
>NZ_JBFTMK010000326.1:0-5723 GCF_056396965.1 Pseudomonas sp. 05N434 | reverse complement strand
CCATTTTCGCAGTGACATTCGGACAAATGGAAGCTTACACAATAATCACTTCTATGCCGCACCCAATGACTGACAACTTTTTCTTTATTACATTCTCCATCGAGCACGCCGCGTCCATCTTCTTTATCTTCTACGCTGCAATTAAAAGACGAAACCACCGAAGGAGAGGGATATACCGATAGCGGCTCACAAGATCAATCTGTAATCAGAGGCAATCTGGCGATACAAAATCTGGGAGACGAGAGAATGAATGCACTTAAACGCGTCGTGGGAGTACTGGCCTTAGGCTTTTGGTTTTCTTCATTTTTTGCCTGGAAATACTTTGATGCTCACGGACTGAGAACGCCGGATCTTCAAAGTGGAAAAACCTACCCGCTGGATACGCACGGTTCGGTTGTATACCTAACGCCCCATGAGCATTACTTTTTGTACGGTTTGATCATCGCTGGCATAGTGTTTTTCCTACTCAGCGCTGTTTTTTATTTTGTCGGGAGCAAGCGACCATAGTTTGTTGCCAGTGGACACAATGAAGAAGCACCATGGCGCTAACCAGCAAAATTCCACTCTACGACAGTCGATGGCCCACGCTCTTCCTTAGCGCCACGGTTTATGGGGGTCAGTCTCGACATCCGCTCGCAGTGACCACGTAGAGCCTGGACCAGTCGGCTAGTCAGCGTGGCAATGCCGAGCGCCCTCCCTCAGCCCTCCTCGGCAAATGCCTCCTTGATAAATGCCTCCAGCTCTTTCTCTTCAAGCAACTCAATAGAAAAATGCCCGAAGCGTTTCGGTAACCAGAGTATGCGTGTCCCACTTGGCGTCTGGAGGTTATCGCGAGACAGCGGTTTGCCGTTCTCATCTTCCGGCTGGACGCCTGCGTCGATCAATTCGTCGTAGGCTGCCTCGATGTCCGGTGTGGAATAGCAGTGCCGGTAGATGGTGCCTTCGCCGTTGGCGTCCATCAGAGCCTTGAGATTTCCGGTAAACGGTTGCACCAGCATAAGGCGCTCCGTACCAAACATGACGATCGCATAGCGCACATGCAAACCGTCGCGCTGCCAATCAAGTGTCTTTGAAATTCTGGCGCTGAAGACACGGGCGTAATACTTGCACGCTTCCTCAAGGTCTTTGACGAGAACATCCACGTGGCTGAACTTTAATTTCAATGGCCCCACCTTTTTCAGACATGCGATTTGATACCGAGATCTCTCCTTATGTATCACAGTGTGTCTGATTAGCCTCTTGATACATGATTTTTCACCAGGCCTGCGATTCGACACAGACCAGATACGTCGCTACGTTCAAATGCAAGCAAGGTTTCAAGGGGCTCAGCCAGATCCCTGGCCAACGACTTGCAACGGAGACATCACATGAAGATGGCACTGCAGAACAAAACCGGCAAAACCCGCCACCGCCTGGTCGGCTCGTCGATCCTCGCGTTTACCCTGTTCAGCGCTCTCGGTGCGGCCCACGCACAAACGACCACCGCGGCGCAGCCAACCTCGGTCAATGCTGGTGCCACTCATGCAACACCCTCCCCGTTCGGCCCGCTCAAGCATGTCAACGCCGGCCTGCTGGACGTGGCATACGCCGAAACAGGCCCGGCTAATGGGCCAGTGGTGATTCTTCTGCACGGCTGGCCGTACGACATTCACAGCTATGACAAGGTCGCCCCGTTGCTTGCCGCGAAGGGCTATCGAGTGCTGATGCCGTATGCGCGTGGCTATGGCGATACGCATTTTCTGTCCGATAAAACAGTTCGCAATGGCCAACCGGCTGCACTGGCCAGTGACGTCATCGACTTCATGGATGCGCTGAAGATCAAACAAGCCGTGCTCGGTGGTTACGATTGGGGCGCACGCTCGGCCGACATCGTCTCGGCGCTGTGGCCAGAACGGGTCAAGGCGCTGGTCTCGGTCAGCGGGTATCTGATCGGCAATCAGGCGGCCGGCAAGAACCCGCTGCCACCCAAGGCTGAATTGCAGTGGTGGTATCAGTTTTACTTCGCCACCGATCGCGGTCGCGCCGGGTACGAGAAAAACACCCACGACTTCGCCAAGTTGATATGGCAACTGGCTTCGCCGAAATGGGCGTTCGACGACGCCACTTTCGACCGCAGCGCCAAGGCGCTGGAAAATCCCGACCATGTCGACATCACCGTGTTCAACTACCGCTGGCGCCTGGGCCTGGTCCAGGGCGAGAGCCGATACGAAGCGCTGGAGCAGAAACTGGCCACGGCGCCTTCCATCAGCGTGCCGACCATCACCCTTGAAGGCGATGCCAACGGTGCGCCGCACCCGGCCCCCGAGGATTACGCCAAGCGCTTCACCGGCAAATACGAGTTCCGGCTGATCAGCGGCGGCATCGGCCACAACCTGCCGCAGGAAGATCCGCAGGCGTTCGCCAAGGCTGTGATTGATGCGGATCACCTTTGAGGTGATCTGACATCCATGCACTTGCCCCGCTGAACACCTTCACAACAACGGCTCGTTTATTTAACGAGCCGTTTTAACCAAGGCAGGCGTAACACCGTCTAATCTGAATAGAACACGACCACAAACACGCCTCCAACCTCTTGATACAGGGGAAACGGGATGATCGGCAAAACAGCACGCCAATGTTCGTCATGGATCCTCCCTTCCCTGCTCGTCATCAACCTGGCCCTGACCGCGGGCTGTGCGGGCAAAACTTCCACGGCCCGCTACTCGGCCTCAAGTGCAGACTCAAGCGCAGGCTCAAGTTGCTATGCAAAAGCGCTACCCACTGCTGGCGAGGGCGGCCTGGCCTGGGGCTCCACCCTGGACAAGGCTCGCCAAAAGTCCATGGATAACTGCATACGCTATGCCGGCCAATCCGGTGGCACGCCGACGACCTGTCATGTGGTGATGGCGGAGTGCAAAAACTGATAGCAAGGTGTATCGGTGACGCAGCAGATCCGGCCGTTGCTCAAGGAGATCGAAGCGAAACTGCCGTCACTTATGCTGCAACTGCAGAACTTCTCTCGCATGTGGATGGTGGTGCTGACCGCGCCGCCGGGCTTGATCGGTGTTGTGGTGGGTAGCATTGCGATCTTGATCGACCGCTCTGCTACCCATCGAACGCCTACGTTCAGTATGCAAAACTGAACACTCATACTCTTCTCAATAGTGTCAGGCGGCACCAGGGACATTTGTTCCCATGCCCGCCGGCAGGAACGGTCGAATTTCATCGATTTCCGCAGCGCTGAGGCGCAACTCCAGGGCTGCAATCAGCCCGTCTACTTGCGCACGATGGCGGGCTCCGACAATGGCGCCCGTCACGACCGGCTTGCGAAGTACCCAGGCGATGGCGACCGCAGCAGCGCTCACCCCGTGCCTTTCTCCAATACGTGCCATGACGTCAACCAATGCCAGGTTCGCACTCAAACGGGGTTCCTGGAAATCAGCACTTCGGGCCTTGCGCCAATCGTCTTCGGGCAGTTGCGAAATGCGTTCRCGCGTCATGCTGCCGGAAAGCAGCCCTGATTGAAGCGTGGAATAGGCAAGGACCCCCATCCCGGCCTGCTCGCAGAATGGCAAAACGTCCTGCTCAATGTCCCGCATCAAGGCCGAGTACGGCGGCTGGAGCGAAACGATCTCTGTCACCTCCTGCGCCCGCTTGAGTTGAGCGACATCGAAATTCGATACACCGATCGCGCGGATCTTTCCTTGATCGCGCGCGGCGGCCAAAGCCGAAAGCGCCACTTCAATGCCTTCACTGCTGGCGTCGGCAGGAAAAGCAGGCCAGTGGATCTGATAAAGATCGATCGTCTCGACTTGAAGCCGGCGCAAGCTTGCGTCGATCTCGGCGAGCAAGGATTGAGGGGCCAGTGAATGCGAAATCTTCTTCGTGACCGGGTCCCAGACCAAACTGCCTTTGGTGAACACCAAAGGACGCCGTGACGCCGGCACCCGCCGCAGCAATTGCCCCACCAATTGCTCTGCATGGCCCAAGCCATAAACCGCAGCGGTGTCAATCCAGTTCACGCCGCGTTCGACGGCATATTCAAGTGCGCCCAGGCTGTCCTTGTCATCCTGCGCTCCCCAACTGTACTCCCAGCCGGTGCCGGCGATTGCCCAGGTTCCCAGGCCAATCGGTGAAATCAGAAAATCCGATGATCCAAGACGATTGTTTTGCATAGCCACCTCTCCACGAATGATGGAGGAAGTATCCGGCAGAGGTCTCATGACGATAAGATAGGTAATCGTATTTGAACTACTGAACAAAACTCATGAGTCATCACCCCGATCTCTCTGAACTCGACGCCTTTGCCGCCGTCGCTCGCCATCGCAGCTTTCGCAAGGCCGCCGACGAACGTGGCGTTTCGGCTTCCGCGTTGAGTCACGCAATGCGAGCGCTGGAAGCACGTTTGGGCATCAGACTGCTGAACCGAACCACTCGTAGCGTGACCCCGACCGAGGCCGGCCAGCAGCTATTGGCGACGCTGGTCCCGAGCCTGCACCAGGTTAACGATGCATTGGCGCAATTGACCTCGATGCAGGAAGTGCCCACTGGCAAACTTCGCCTCAACGTGGCGCGTCCGGCGGCTCGCATCGTGTTTGCGAAAGTGCTGGCGCCCTTCGTGGCCATGTATCCACGTATTCAGTTGGACCTGATCACCGATGATGGATTGACCGATATCGTCAATGAGGGATTTGACGCTGGAGTCCGCTTTGGTGAAAGCCTGGCCGGTGACATGATCGCAGTCCCTGTCGGCGCACCTCAATCGTTCGTGACCGTAGCCGCGGATGCTTATCTGGCCGCGAAGGGAACCGCGCACGTCCCCCGCGACTTGCTCGACCATGCGTGCATTGCCAGGCGTTTTCCCAGTGGCAAACTTTACGCCTGGGAGTATCAAGCCGACGGTCAACCGATACGGTTATCCGTCACCGGCCCGCTGATTCTGGAAGACGATGCGCTGATGATCCAGGCAGCGAAAGACGGCGCTGGTATTGCCTATGTCTACGAGGAGCTGGTGCGCGACGATCTCCGGAACGGGCATCTCAGAGAAATACTCCAGGAGTGGAAAGCACCGCCCAGCCGGTTCTTTCTTTACTACTCAAGCCGGCGCCATGTGCCACCCGCCTTGAAAGCACTCATCGAATTTATCAGCGCTCGCGAGGCTGCATAGCCGTCGTAAAATCAAAACTTGAATCCCACGATTTTTTCAACAAACGGAGTCACCTACATGGAAGTCATCAATCAGTTGCAGCCCGCAGAGTGTGCAGGCATGGAAGATATCCGACGCGAAATCGACGCCCTGGACCAGGCCGTTATCAAGCTGTTGGGCAAGCGTTTTCACTACGTGCTGGCCGCCTCGAAGTTCAAGACCTCGGTGACTTCGGTGCGCGCTCCGGAGCGTTTCAAGGCCATGCTGGCAACACGACGCGAATGGGCCGAAGCCGAGGGCCTGAGCCCGGATGCCATCGAGAAGATGTACAGCGACCTGGTGAACCACTTCATTGCCGAAGAGATGAAACACTGGGCGGCTCATCGATCCGAAACCTGACGCTAGCGTCCTGACTGTCCGCCGAGGTCTATTTGGTCAGCCATGACAGGCTGCGATAGGCCTGGAGCGGA
Organism: Pseudomonas sp. 05N434; assembly: GCF_056396965.1. NCBI lineage: Bacteria > Pseudomonadati > Pseudomonadota > Gammaproteobacteria > Pseudomonadales > Pseudomonadaceae > Pseudomonas > Pseudomonas sp. 05N434. Next base: position 128 of record NZ_JBFTMK010000326.1, on the reverse strand, counting down.
CTTGCGCTCGACTCGCAGAAAACGCTGATGGCAAAGGAACTGCTATCGGCTGATTCTGTTGAAACACGGCCGAGTACACTGGCGAACACTTTATTCAAACATCAACTCCTATTAATACGTCATTTACC
>NZ_JBFTMK010000325.1:0-5731 GCF_056396965.1 Pseudomonas sp. 05N434 | reverse complement strand
ATCCAAAACAACGCTCTGCCAACCCCGCGCAAACCGCTGGACCTGCGACGCTTTCTCGATGACTGGGTAATGCTGCTGGCGGCCGTCGGGATCTTCGTGCTCTGCACCTTGCTGATCGACAACTTCCTGTCGCCGCTGAACATGCGCGGTCTGGGCCTGGCGATTTCCACCACCGGGATTGCCGCCTGCACCATGTTGTATTGCCTGGCGTCGGGGCACTTCGACTTGTCCGTGGGCTCGGTGATTGCCTGCGCCGGCGTGGTCGCGGCGGTGGTGATGCGCGACACCAACAGCGTGTTCCTCGGCGTCAGTGCGGCGCTGGTGATGGGGCTGATTGTCGGGCTGATCAACGGGATCGTGATCGCCAAGCTGCGGGTCAATGCGTTGATCACCACGCTGGCGACCATGCAGATTGTTCGTGGCCTGGCTTACATCTTTGCCAACGGCAAAGCGGTGGGCGTGTCCCAGGAGTCGTTTTTCGTCTTCGGTAATGGCCAGTTATTCGGTGTGCCGGTGCCGATTTTGATCACCATCGTTTGCTTCCTGTTTTTCGGCTGGCTGCTGAATTACACCACCTACGGGCGCAACACCATGGCCATCGGTGGCAACCAGGAAGCGGCGTTGCTGGCTGGGGTAAACGTTGACCGAACCAAGATCATCATCTTCGCCGTGCACGGGGTGATTGGTGCATTGGCCGGGGTGATTCTGGCGTCGCGCATGACCTCGGGTCAGCCGATGATTGGCCAGGGTTTCGAGCTGACAGTGATCTCGGCCTGCGTGTTGGGCGGGGTGTCGCTGAGTGGCGGGATCGGGATGATTCGGCATGTGATTGCCGGAGTGCTGATTCTGGCGATCATCGAGAATGCGATGAACCTGAAGAACATCGATACCTTCTATCAGTACGTGATTCGCGGTTCGATCCTGTTGCTGGCGGTTGTGATCGACCGACTGAAACAACGCTGATTTTCCCGGGGGAGCGGGATGCCCGGCACATGGATACTGGATGTGCCGACGCCTTCGCGGGCAAGCCTCGCTCCTACAGTACCGTGCAGATCCCCCTGTAGGAGCGAGGCTTGCCCGCGAAAGCGGTCTGTCTGCCACACAATCCAGCCACAAAATATCCCTTGCTCGCCCTAATCCCTTTCGGTTATCACTTTGTACATGGTTAGACAGGTACGATTTGACAAGAAACAACGGATTATCGATGAGCTTGTCCGGCGCATCGAAAGCGGCCTCATGGAGGACGGCTTGCTATTGCCGGGTGAACATCAGTTGGCTCAAGAATTCAAGGTCAGCCGCGGCACGCTGCGTGAAGCCCTGGCCGAACTGAAGCGGCGTCACTACATCACCACGCAAAGCGGAGTCGGTTCCATCGTTACTTACGACGGCGTAGTGCTCGATCAGAGCAGCGGCTGGGCCCAGGCACTGGCGGACAGCGGGGCGTTGATCAATACCGAAGTGCTGCGACTGGAGGCGGTGACCCGTCCTGACCTGCTGTCGCGGTTCGGCACCGATCAATTCATCACCCTCGACCGTCGCCGGCGCGCCACCGACGGTACGCTGGTGTCTCTGGAACGCGCGTTAATGCCCGCGACCGGAGGCCTGGAAGGCCTGCCGCGAGTGGGACTGATTGATAACTCCCTGACCATCACGTTGGCTGCCTACGGCTATGTCGGCGAGCACGGCGATCAGTGGATCGGTGCCGAACCCTTGAACGCCGAAGACGCCGAACTGCTCGGGCGCCCGGTCGGCACGGTGTTCCTCAAGGCCCTGCGCACCACCTACGACCGTCAGAACCGTTTCATGGAGCAGGTCGAAAGCCTGCTCGATCCGGTGCACTTTCGTCTGCACTTGCAGTTTGGAGCTCCAAAGTGACCGCGCTCAACCGTGCCCTCGGCGCGTTCTATGGACTGGCCCTGGGCGATGCGCTGGGCATGCCGACCCAATCCCTGAGCCGCGCCGACATCAAGGCGCGCTTCGTTGAAATCACCGATCTGCAAGACGCCGGCCCCGATCAACCGATTGCCGCGAACCTGCCCAAAGGTTCTATCACCGACGATACCGAGCAGGCGATTCTGGTCGCTCGGTTGTTGATCGAGAGCGAGGGCCGGATCGAACCGGCGGTACTGGCCCAACGATTGATCGAATGGGAAGCCGGGATGCAGGCCAAGGGCTCGCAAGACTTGCTCGGCCCTTCGACCAAACGCGCGATCGAAATGATCCTCGCCGGCCACTCGCTGGAAGAGGCCGGGCGCCACGGCACCACCAATGGCGCGGCGATGCGCATCACCCCGGTGGGGATTGCGGCCGATGTCGCCGATCCTGAGCGTTTCATCCGCTCCGTGGTGCAAGCCTGTCAGGTGACCCACAACACCACGCTGGGGATTGCCAGTGCGGCGGCGGTGGCGGCAGTGGTTTCCGCCGGGATCAACGGCATGGACCTGGGCGAGGCGTTGAACCTTGGCCAGCAATTCGCGCAGCAGGCAGAAAGTCACGGCCACTGGGTCGCCGGCGGGCGGATTGCCTCGCGCATCAGTTGGGCGCGGAGCATCGGCATCGACAGCGACAAGGCGTTGCTGGCGGATTTGCTGTACGACGTGATCGGCACTTCGGTGGCCTCACAGGAATCGGTGGTGGTGTCGTTTGCGCTGGCCCAGCAAGTGGCCATCGGCGAGATGACGGCCTTCGAAGCGCTGTGCATGGCCGCGAGCCTGGGCGGTGACACCGACACCATCGCGGCGATGCTCGGCGCCATGCTCGGGGCCTGTCTGGGGCTTGAGAGTTGGCCGGTGGCGATGATCGAGCAGGTTAAAGCGGTTAACTCGTTGGAGTTGGAACCGTTGGTAAAAGGACTGTTGGCTTTACGTTGACTGGACTGGCCCCATCGCGGGCTTGCCCGCGATGAACACGCCGCATACTTGAATTTTTCACCCGCAATGGAACGCACAAACACGGGCAGGACGGCCGGCTGTTGTTTTGTCCTCCGAGATTGCCCACACCATAACAATTGCAAGGAGCATTTTCATGAGTTCATCGAACGCCGGGCAAAGCGCCGGACAACTGGAAACCCGTGGTATCGAACCGGTGCCGGAAGGGGAGTGCAACGGTCATCCGCTGCAACTGTTCTGGGTCTGGTTTGCGGCCAACATTTCCATTCTCGGCTTGCCGTTGGGTGCCACGCTGGTGGCCTTTCGCGGCCTGGCGATCTGGCAAGCGATCATCGTCGCGATCCTTGGTGCCGCCGGCTCTTTCGCGGTGGTCGGGATCATCTCCATTGCCGGTCGTCGTGGCCGCGCACCGAGCCTGACACTGTCGCGAGCGATCTTCGGCGTACGTGGCAATATCGGCCCGACGCTGGTCTCGCTGATGTCGCGCCTGGGTTGGGAAACGGTCAATACCACCACCGCCGCGTTCGTCCTGCTGTCGCTGTGCTCGATAGTGTTCGGCTCGCCGGTGGAAGCCAAAAGCGCGCCGCTGCTGACCCTGGTGTTCATCGCGATTTTCGTGCTGCTGACGTTGTCGGTGTCCGGTCTCGGCCACGCCACATTGTTGGTGATCCAGAAATGGGCAACCTATGTGTTCGGTGCGCTGAATATCCTGGTCGGTGGTTTCCTCTGCGCGACCATCGATTGGAGCGCCGTATTCAATGCCACGCCAGCACCGCTGAGCGCGATGATCATCGGCATCGGCACCATGGCCGCCGGCACCGGGATCGGTTGGGCCAACGCCGGCGCGGACATGTCGCGCTACCAGCACCGCAGCGTCAAAGCGGTGCGCCTGGTGGCGTCGGCGGCGTTCGGTGCGGGGATTCCGCTGGTGCTGCTGATCACCCTTGGCGGTCTGCTGTCGGTGGGTAACAACGATCTGGCCTCGGCCACTGACCCGATTGTCGCGATCCGCGACATGCTGCCGAGCTGGATGGCGGTGCCGTACCTGATCACCGCGTTCGGCGGGCTACTGCTGTCGAACAACCTGTCGGTGTACTCCGCCGGGCTGACCACCTTGACCCTCGGTCTGAAGGTCAAGCGCGTGTACGCGGTGGTGGTCGATATCGTGGCGATCTTCGCCGGCTCGATCTACTTCATGCTGATCGCCGAGAGCTTCTACGGTCCGTTCATTACCTTCATTTCCTTGCTGGCGGTGCCCATCACGGCGTGGGTCGGGATCTTCGTGGTCGACCTGATCCATCGTCATTACTACAGCCCCAAGGACCTGCTGGACGTCAGCCCGAGCAGCGCCTACTGGTATCGCGGCGGCGTCGAGTGGCGTGCATTCGGTGCGTGGGCGGTGGCGATTGTGTTGGGTTTCAGCTTCACCACCATTGGCACCACTGAACAAGATGTCTGGTTCCGGGGCTTCCTGTCCGACTCATGGCTGGGCCACAACGGCTTGGGCTGGATCGTGACGTTCGTGGTGGCTGGCGGGATTTACTGGGTGCTCGGCGGCGCCAAGGACCGTCGTACCGCGTTGCTCGAGCCTGCGCATGTCTAGGCTGCTGCACACCGGCCAGGTCATCATCGACCTGGTCATGGCCGTGGATAGATTGCCTCATTCGGGCGGTGACGCGCTGGCGCAATCCGCCCGTTTCGAGGCGGGCGGCGGTTTCAATGTGATGGCCGCGGCCCGACGGAACGGCTTGCCGGTGGTTTACCTCGGGCGCCATGGCAACGGCCGTTTTGGTGATCTGGCCCGGGAGGCGATGGCGGCAGAAGGCATTCGGATCGGCATCGCTCACCGTGCTGAGCGCGACACCGGGTTGTGTGTCGCACTGACTGAAGCCTCGGCCGAACGTACGTTCATTTCCTACATCGGTGCCGAAGGCGAATTGACCGCCGAAGACCTGGCCAGTGTGCCGGCCGAGGCGGGCGACTTTGTCTATGTCAGCGGCTACAGCCTGCTGCATGCCGGCAAGGCTCAGGTGCTGGTGGATTGGGTGCTGGAGTTGCCGGACGGGATCAAAGTGGTATTCGATCCGGGACCGTTGGTGGATTCGCCGGACGCACCGCTGATGAAGGCCTTGCTGCCGCGCATCGATCTGTGGACCAGCAACCGTGTCGAGGCGCTTCGGTTTACCGGGACGTCGGACACTGCCGAGGCGTTGAATATTTTGGCGGATCAGTTGCCGACGGACGCCCTGATGGTGGTTCGCGATGGGCCGCAGGGTTGCTGGATCAACCAGCATGGCGACCGTCGGCAGGTGCCGGGATTCAAGGTCTCGGCCGTCGACAGCAACGGTGCGGGGGATGCCCATGCCGGGGTGTTTGTGGCCGGGTTGGCGCAGGGCTTGTCGGCGGCTGAAGCGGCACGGCGGGCGAACGCGGCAGCGGCGTTGGCGGTCACTCGTTGGGGGCCGGCGACTTCGCCGGGGGCGGTGGAGGTGGACGCGTTGATCCGCGAAACTTTCAGCGCCTGATCAGCCGCCATCGGCCCTCAAATTCACCCTTAATCCTGACTTTCAACCCGCCTTGCGCAACGCCTCGATCAACTCTTGCTTGCGCATGCTCGAGCGCCCCGGAATCTTCTTCGCCCGGGCTTCCCTCATCAGGCTGTCCACCGTCTGGGTATCGCGTGACGCCTTGCTGTTGCGCGGTTTGCCCTCACGGGTGGCGACTGCACGGCGGGCTGATTCCTTGCGATCGGCAGACTTGGCAGCGGCCGGTTTCTTGCGTCCCGAGCCGCCGGCGCGCTCACCGCCACCCGACTGCTTGTTTACCGTCGCCCAGGCGCGGGC
>NZ_JBFTMK010000324.1:0-5745 GCF_056396965.1 Pseudomonas sp. 05N434 | reverse complement strand
CCAGCCCGGTCGAGCAAAACGCATCCGGCACTTGTTTCTGTATCAGCCACTCACCGATCGATGGCTGGAAGCGCTCCTGAAACTCCACCCCCGATTGCTGCGGCCAGAACACCGAATCCACAGAGCGGGACAGGTGCTGCACATGAATCACCGGCCGCCCGGTGCGACGCCAATGCCCCAATAACTCCAGGATGCGCTCTTCGGCCTGAGGGTTGTTTCGACGGCCCAACTTGGGATGCAGGATGCCTTTTTGTTGATCGATGATGATCAGCGCCGCGTTTGTCTTAAGTTCCATGCCGACTTTTCCCATGCGAGGCCATTGAATTTGCCGCACTACAGCATCGCCTCTTGCTACCGGCAAGCCAGCAAACGCAAACAGGACGACCTGATGCCGGCGATCACCGAAAAGAAATAACCCAGCCGCCGCTTGCGCGTCCACCTCCTGCTCACTAACGTAGCGCCTTTGTCGCGTCACTACCCCCGCAGGAGCTTTGCCATGGCCTCGCCAGCCCTTACACATTTTCTTCCCCGGTTCGGCGTTGCCGCAGCAGTGGCCGGTGTTTTGAGCCTGACCGGTTGTCAGACATGGAACGCCCAGGACACCCTCCCGCCCACCTCCGGCGTGCAAGCGCTGAAGGGCCTGGCGCAAAACGTTTCGGTTCGCCGCAATGCCATGGGCATGCCGCTGATCGAGAGCAACAGCTTCCACGATGCGCTGTTCACCCTCGGCTACGTGCACGCCAGCGACCGCATCAGCCAAATGGYCACTCTGCGCCTGTTGGCCCAGGGCCGTCTGGCGGAAATGTCCGGCGCGGACCTGCTCGATGCCGACCGCTACATGCGTGCGGTCAACCTGAAGAAAAGCGCGGATGAGCTGTATAAGGCCTCGTCGCCACGCCTCAAGCGTTTCTTCGAAGTCTATGCCCGCGGGGTCAACGCCTACCTGTTCCGCTACCGCGACAAGCTGCCGGCGGACCTCGCGGCCACTGGCTACAAACCTGAATACTGGAAACCGGAAGATTCGGCGCTGATTTTCTGCCTGCTGAACTTCAGCCAGTCGGCGAACCTGCCGGAAGAAATTTCCTCGCTGATGCTGGCCCAGACTGTCAGCACCGACAAACTGGCGTGGCTGACCCCGTCCGCTCCCGACGAAAAACTGCCGGTGGCTGAAGCTGAAAAACTTCAGGGCATCAAACTCACCGGACAAATCCCGGGGCTGAACGAAATCAGCAAAGCCACTGGTCAACTGTCGGATCTGAATCTGCTGGGCGCTACCTCCTCGAACAACTGGGCGATCGCCCCGCAACGCAGCCGCAGCGGCAAGAGCCTGCTGGCCAGCGACAGCCATGGACCGTTGGGCGTCCCGTCGCTGTTCAGTTACGTGCAGATTCGCGCGCCGAAATACCAGGCCTCCGGCGTAACCATTGCCGGGTTACCGATGGTGCTCGCTGGTTTCAACGGCAAAGTGGCGTGGAGCATGACCTCGGTCATGGGCGACAACCAGGACGTGTTCCTGGAAAAAATCAAACGCCAGGGCAATGGCCTTTCCTACGAAGTGGGCGGCAAATGGCAGCCGGCGATCGTGCGCAACGAAACCTATTTCGTCAAAGGCCAGCGGCCGATTCGCGAAGCGGTGTACGAAACCCGCCATGGGCCACTGCTCAACAGCGCTCAGGGCACGGCGCTGGCGAATGGTTTCGGCCTGGCCCTGCAGGCGCCGGACTTCACCGATGACAAAACCCTGGACGCCTTTTTCGACCTGTCCCGGGCGCAGAGTACCGAGAGAGCGTCGGACGCTAGCCGTGAAATCCGCGCCATCGCCCTGAATCTGGTGTTTGCCGATGCCAGCAATATCGGCTGGCAAGTCACCGGGCGCTACCCGAACCGTCGCGAAGGCGAAGGCTTGCTGCCGTCGCCGGGCTGGGAAGGTCGCTACGACTGGGACGGTTACGCCGACCCGATGCTCCATCCGTATGACCAGGACCCGGCGCAGGGCTGGCTCGGCACCGCCAACCAGCGGGTCATTCCCCATGGCTACGGCATGCAGCTGTCCAATTCCTGGGCGGCGCCGGAGCGTGGCGAACGCATGGCCGAACTGGCGGGCGTGGGCAAACACGACACCCGCAGCCTGATCGCCATGCAATACGACCAGACCACCACCTTCGCCGCCAAGCTGAAGAAGATGTTTGAAGCGCCGGGCATGGCCCAGCCACTCAAGCAGGCCATCGAAGCGTTGCCGGTGGCCGATCGCGGCAAGGCTCGCGAGGCGTATACCCGCTTGATGGCCTTCGACGGCAAACTCAGCCCGACCTCCGCCGACGCGGCGATTTACGAGCTGTTCCTGCAGGAAAGTACCAAACAGATTTTCCTCGACGAACTGGGCCCGGAAAGCAGCCCGGCGTGGAAAGCCTTTATCGCCAACGGCAAATTATCCTACGCGGCCCAGGCCGATCACCTGCTTGGGCGTGAGGACAGTCCGTTCTGGGATGACGTGCGCACCGCGCAGAAAGAAGACAAACCGGCGATCCTGGCCCGTAGCCTGGCGGCTGCGATCAGCGCGGGCGACAGCCAGTTGGGCGGCGATCACAAAGCCTGGCAGTGGGGCAAACTGCACCGCTACGAGTGGAAAAACGCCAGCGGCCAGACCGTGCGCGGTCCGCTGGCGGCCGGCGGCGATCACACTACGCTCAACACCGCCTCGTTCGCCTGGGGTCAGGACTTCAACACCACGCAGGCCCCGGCCATGCGCTTTATTGTCGACTTCGGCCAGGCCGAACCGCTGATGGGCCAGAACGCTACCGGCCAATCCGGCAACCCGGCCAGCCCGCACTATCTCGACAGCGTCGATCCATGGCTCAAAGGTCAATACATGAGCCTGCCGATGCAGCCGCAGAACTTTGACAAGGTGTATGGCAAGACGCGGTTGACGCTGACGCCTGGCAAGTAACATCAAAAGATCGCAGCCTGCGGCGGCGCCTACAGGGGATTCGCACCCATCTGTAAGCGCTGCCGCAGGCTGCGATCTTTTGTTATTAATCTCTGTGAAAATAAATAGAACTTCTCGTTTCGGGCAAACCTCCTAGCTAACAGGCCTCTCCATTCTGGTAACAATATGGACCTTGTTATCGCACGTCCTGAAGGTTTGTACTGCCCGCCCGGGGATTTCTATATCGACCCGTGGCACCCCGTCGAGCGCTCAGTCATCACCCACGCTCATAGCGACCATGCTCGCCGTGGCAACCAACACTATCTGGCGGCGGCACCGGGTGCGGGCATTCTGCGCGCGCAGCTGGGCCAGGACATCAACCTGCAAACGCTGCCCTATGGCGAGCCATTGCTGCACCATGGCGTAAAACTGAGTTTTCACCCCGCAGGCCACATGCTCGGCTCAGCCCAGGTGCGGCTGGAATGCGGCGGTGAGGTTTGGGTCGCCTCCGGTGATTACAAAACAGAGCCCGACGGCACCTGTGCACCGTTCGAACCGGTGCGCTGTCACACCTTCATCACAGAATCGACGTACGGCCTGCCAATTTACCGTTGGCAACCCCAGGCGCAGATCCTTGCCGAGATCAATCAGTGGTGGCAGTCCAACGCCGCAGTCGATAAAACCAGCGTGCTGCTCTGTCATGCTTTCGGCAAGGCTCAGCGGATTCTTCATGGCCTCGATGCCGGCCTGGGCCCCATCCTGGTGCATGGTGCGGTTGAGCCGATCAATCAGTTTTATCGTCAGAGCGGCATTCATTTACCGCCAACGATTTATGCCAGCGAAGTAAAAAAGCAGGACCCGATGATGCGCAAAGCTCTGGTCCTCGCGCCGCCTGCAACGGGTACCGGCAATTGGGTACGGCGCTTCGGCGACTACAGCGATGGCCTCGCCAGCGGTTGGATGCGTTTGCGCGGCACGCAGCGGCGGCATGGCGTGGATCGTGGTTTCGTGTTGTCCGATCACGCCGATTGGCCCGGCCTGCTCTGGACCATCGAACAGTCCGGGGCCGAACGGGTGAAGGTCACCCATGGATCGATCGGAGTGCTGGTACGGCATCTGCGCGAACAGGGCCTCGATGCCATGGGGTTGCGCACCGAATACGGCGACGATGAGAACAACGCAGCCTTCGAACCCGAGAGCGCCGAGGTGCAGGCATGAAAGCCTTCGCCGAGCTGTATGCCGAACTCGATGCCACCACCTCAAGCGACGCCAAACTGGCGGCGATGCAGCATTACTTCGCCCAGGCCACGCCCGAAGATGCCGCCTGGGCGGTGTATTTGCTGGCCGGCGGGCGGCTTCGGCAATGGGTGCCGGTACGGGTGCTGCGCGACATGGCAATCGCGTGTTCCGGGCTCTCGCCCTGGTTGTTCGAGGAAAGCTACCAGGCGGTGGGTGATCTGGCGGAAACCATTTCGCTGGTGCTGCCCGAAACGCCTCACACGTCTACCGACAGACTGACGGTGTGGATTGAGGACAAACTGTTGCCACTGCGCAGCGCGCCCCCGCGGGTCCTCGCTGAACGCCTGCCCGCGCTGTGGGCGCAACTGGATCGCCAGGGCCTGATGCTGTGCATCAAACTGATCACCGGCAGTTTCCGTGTCGGTGTCTCCAAATCGCTGGTCACCCGCGCCGTGGCAGCAATGGCCGGGCTCGACGGCAAACGCGTGGCCCAGCGACTGGTGGGTTACACCGCCCCGTCACACCGCCCGAATGCCGCGAGTTACCTGAAGCTGATTGCCCCCGAAGCACCCGATGAACACGCCCAACGGGGTGGCCAACCCTACCCGTTCTTCCTTGCCCATGCGTTGTCGCAACCGGTTGAGCAGTTCGAAGCGCTGCTCGGCCCGGCCAGCCAATGGCAAGTGGAGTGGAAATGGGACGGCATCCGCGCCCAAGTGGTCAAGCGCGATGGGCGCTTGTGGGTCTGGTCGCGAGGCGAAGAACTGGTGACCGAACGGTTCCCCGAACTGGGCAGCCTGATTCACGACTTGCCCGACGGCACGGTGATCGACGGTGAAATCGTCGCCTGGAAAACCGCGCCCTCGGGCTCTGGGAACGCTTGCGAGCGGCAATCGCCTGCGTCGCTGGCGGTGCAGCCTTTCGCCCTGCTGCAAAARCGCAGCAGCCGTCACACGCTGGACAAGAAAATCCTCGATGAGGTGCCCGTGGTCATTCAGGCCTTTGACCTGCTCGAATGGCAGGGCCAGGATTTGCGCAACCAGACTCAGGCCATGCGCCGCACTCAGTTGGAACACCTCATCACCACCTGCGCAAACCCGGTGTTACTTGCCTCGCCCATGTTGATCGGCGAAGACTGGTTCGACCTCGCCCGCCAACGGGAAGCCTCTCGCAAACTGAAGGTCGAAGGCATGATGCTCAAGGCCCGCGATGCGCAGTATGGCGTCGGGCGGAACAAAGACACGGGCGTGTGGTGGAAATGGAAAGTCGACCCGTTCAGTGTCGATGCGGTGCTGATCCATGCGCAGCAGGGTCATGGCCGCCAGGCCAGTCTCTACACTGATTACACTTTCGCCGTTTGGGACGGCCCACCCTGTGCCTGCGAGCGGACACTGGTGCCTTTCGCCAAGGCCTACTCCGGGTTGACCAACGAAGAAATCCGCCAGATCGACAGCCTCGTGCGCAAGACCACGGTGGAAAAGTCCGGATCTGTGATCCGTGTGAAACCAAGCCTGGTGTTTGAGCTGGGATTCGAGAGCATTGCCCCGTCGAAACGGCACCCGAGCGGGATTGCAGTGCGG
>NZ_JBFTMK010000323.1:0-5793 GCF_056396965.1 Pseudomonas sp. 05N434 | reverse complement strand
GGCCTCTATGAAAAACCCCGCATTTGCCGTAGCCCTCAGCGCTGTTCTCAGTACCTCCTTCATTGCCACCGCCCAGGCCGACAAGCTCGACGACATCATCGGTTCGGGCAAGCTGCGCTGCGCCGTGACCCTGGACTTCCCGCCCATGGGTTTCCGCGATGCCGGTAACAATCCGGCCGGTTTCGACGTGGACTATTGCCATGACCTGGCGAAAATCCTCGGGGTCGAGGCCGAAGTGGTCGAGACGCCGTTCCCGGACCGTATTCCGGCGCTGGTCTCCGGGCGGGCCGATGTGATCGTCGCCTCCACTTCCGACACCCTCGAACGGGCCAAGACCGTCGGCCTCACCGTGCCCTACTTCGCCTTCCAGATGGTGGTGCTGACCCGCGACGACACCGGCATCAACAGCTTCGATGACCTCAAGGGCAAACCCGTGGGTAACACCAGCGGCACCTATGAGGCCATCGCGCTAGAGAAAGACGTGAAGAACTGGGGCACCGGCACCTTCCGCGCCTATCAGTCGCAGAACGACACCCTACTGGCGGTTGCCCAAGGCCATATCGACGCCACCGTGGTCACCAACACCGTGGCCGCCGCCACCCTCAAATCGGGCAAATACAAAAACCTGAAAGTCGCCGGTAACGCGCCGTACGTGATCGACTACGTCTCCCTCGGCGCCAAGCGTAACGAGTATGGCCTGCTCAACTACCTCAACCTGTTCGTCAACCAACAGGTGCGCACCGGTCGTTACAAAGAGCTGTTCGTCAAATGGGTCGGCACTGAAATCCCGCCGACCAACCTGACCGTGCCACAGGTCTACTACTGAGGTGTCCGGCATGCCTAGGCCCACTTCTCTGACCGGTCGCAGCCTGGTCGCGGGCGCCGCCGAGGGCGCCCTGCTGTTCGCCGATATCGGCTTGAGTTTCTGGGGCGGGGTCGATCCGTTTAGCGGCGAGATCATTGACCGTCACCATCCGCTCAGCGGCGAATACCTGGCCGGCCGCGTGCTGGCCATCCCCAGCGGTCGCGGCTCGTGCACCGGCAGTAGCGTGTTGATGGAACTGATCAGCAACGGCCACGCACCGGCCGCATTGGTGCTGGCCGAACCCGATGAGATCCTGACCTTGGGCGTGCTCGTGGCGCAGACCATTTTCGAGCGTTCCCTGCCGGTGCTGTGCATCGGCCGGGAGGCCTTCGCCGCGTTGCGCGGCAAGACCTTCGCTCGGGTCGACGGCGCCTCGGTAACCGTGTTCGAACACCTGCCGGGCGATGCCTGGCAGGCACTCGACAGCCCATTGCAAACGCAAGACCCAAGCGCCCCGCTCGAACTCACCGAACACGACCGGGCGCTGCTCGACGGCCAACATGGCAAGGCTGCACAAGTGGCCATGCAGATTGTTCTGCGCATGGCCGAACTGCAAGGTGCCCGCCGCCTGGTGGATGTCACCCAGGCGCATATCGACGGCTGCATCTACACCGGACCTGCGAGCCTGCGCTTTGCCGAACAACTGGTGCAATGGGGCGCCAACGTGCGGGTGCCCACCACCCTCAATTCGATTTCCGTGGACCAGCGCCGCTGGCGCGAATTGGGCATCGACCCGGCGCTTGGCGAACCGGCCAGCGCCTTGGGCGATGCCTATATGGCGATGGGTGCGCAACTCAGTTTCACCTGTGCGCCCTACCTGCTCGACAGCGCACCCAAGGCGGGCGAGCAGATCGTCTGGGCCGAATCCAACGCGGTGGTCTACGCCAACAGCGTGCTGGGGGCACGCACCCTGAAGTACCCGGACTACCTGGATATCTGCATCGCCCTGACCGGCCGCGCCCCGTTGATCGGCTGCCACCTGGACGCACAACGCAAGGCCCGACTGCAGGTCGAGGTGCCCGCCCTGGGTGAACTGGACGATGCCTTCTACCCGCTGCTCGGTTACCACATCGGCGCGTTGGCGGGCAGCCGGATTCCACTGGTGCGCGGGTTGGAAAACCGCAAGCCGAGCCTGGACGACCTCAAKGCGTTCGGCGCGGCGTTTGCCACCACCTCCGCCGCCCCGTTATTCCATATCGCCGGGATCACCCCGGAAGCTATCGACCCGGCGCAGGTGCTGGAGGGAGATGTAACCCTACCCGTGGAAACAATCCGCCTGAAGGATCTATTGGTCAGTTGGCGCGAACTCAACAGTGCCCGCGACAGCCGGGTGGATGTGGTCTCGCTGGGTAACCCGCATTTCTCCCTCAGCGAGTTCGCTCACCTGGCGCGACTGTGCCTGGGTCGGCACAAACACCCCGACGTGGTCCTCGCCATTACTTGCGGCCGCGCCGTGCTGGAGCAGGCTCGCGAAGCCGGGCATATCGCCGTGATCGAAGCCTTCGGCGCGACCCTGGTCACCGATACTTGCTGGTGCATGCTCGGCGAACCGGTGATCCCGCCGGGCGCAACAACCTTGATGACCAACTCCGGCAAATACGCCCATTACGCACCCGGCCTGGTGGGCCGCAAGGTGCATTTCGCCAGCCTGGCTGAATGTGTCGATACCGCTTGCAGTGCCACGGCCAGCGGTCGTCTGCCGGCCTGGCTGCAAACCGCCGCCCCTCTGGAGACTCTCGCGCATGTTTGATTACACCTTCCAATGGCGCGCCACCCTGCGCGCCCTGCCGGATATGCTCGCCGGCGCCTGGGTCACCTTCGAGACCGCCGCGCTGTCGATGATTTTCGGCGTGCTGATCGCCCTGGCCCTGACGGTGATGCGCGAAAGCAAAACCCCGCTGCTGCGCGGTATCGGCAACGGCTGGGTATCGATCGCGCGCAACACCCCGTCGCTGTTCCAGATCTACGTCCTCTACTTCGGCCTCGGCTCGCTGGGCTTGCACGTCAGCTCATGGTTCGCCCTGCTCGCCGGGATCACCTTCAACAATGCCGGGTATCTGGCGGAGAACTTTCGCGGCGGCCTCAAGGCCGTACCCGACACCCAAGTGCGCGCCGCGCGTTCGCTGGGCATGAGTGCCTTCCAGGCCTACCGCATGATCATCGTCCCGCAGCTGTTGCGGATCGTCTTCTACCCGCTGACCAATCAGATGGTCTGGGCGGTGCTGATGACGTCGCTGGGGGTGATCGTCGGGCTGAACAATGACCTGACCGGGGTGACCCAGGACTACAACGTCAAAACGTTCCGCACCTTCGAATACTTCGCTATCGCCGCCGCGCTGTATTACCTGATTGCCAAGGCGATCGTCGCGTCAGCCCGGCTGATGGCCTGGCGGTTGTTCCGTTACTGAGGGCTTGACCATGTTTTCCACCAGTTTTTCCTGGAATGACCTGCTGTTCCTGCTCGACGGCGCCTGGGTCACCCTGCAACTGACGTTCTGGTCGATCATCCTCGGCTCCTTCGCCGGGCTGTTGTTTGGCCTGCTGCGAGCGCTGTTGCCACGCGCCAGCCTGCCCCTGGCCTGGGTGCTGGACGTGTTTCGCAGCGTGCCGCTGTTGATCCAGTTCGTGCTGTTCAACTCGCTCAAAAGCATCGTCGGCTTGAACATCAGTGCCTTCAGCGTCGGCTGCATTGTGCTGGGGGTCTACACCGCCGCGTACTTCACCGAGATCGTGCGCAGCGGCGTGCTGTCGGTGCCGTTCACCTTGCGGCGGGCCAGTCGTTCGCTGGGCCTGAGCTTTTTGCAGGACCTGCGCTGGATCGTCCTGCCAATGGCCACCCGCGTGGCCTTCCCCGGCTGGCTGAACCTGGTGCTCGGTGTGATGAAAGACACCGCGCTGGTGATGTGGATCGGCATCGTCGAACTGCTGCGCGCCTCGCAAACCATCGTCACCCGCATTCAGGAACCGTTGCTGGTGCTGTGCGTCGCGGGCCTTATCTATTACGTCATGAGCCTGGTGGTTGCACGCCTGGGCGCTCGTCTGGAAAGAAGGTGGCAAGAAAATGATTGAGATCGACAACGTACATAAATCCTTCGGCGATCTGGCCGTGGTCAAGGGTGTCAGCCTGACGGTGGACAAGGGCGAAGTGGTGTCGATCATCGGCGGCTCGGGCTCCGGCAAATCGACCCTGCTGATGTGCATCAACGGCCTGGAGCCGATCCAGAAAGGCAACATCCGCGTCGATGGCGTCGAGGTTCATCACAGCGCCACCGACCTCAACCGCCTGYGGCAGAAAATCGGCATCGTGTTCCAGCAATGGAATGCCTTCCCGCACCTGACCGTGCTGGAAAACGTGATGCTGGCACCGCGCAAGGTTTTGGGCAAAAGCAAGTGCGACGCCGAGGCGCTGGCGGTGCAGCAACTGACCCACGTGGGCCTTGGCGACAAGCTCAAGACCTTCCCCGGCAAGTTGTCCGGAGGCCAGCAGCAACGCATGGCCATCGCCCGCGCCCTGGCCATGTCACCGGACTACATGCTGTTCGACGAAGCCACCTCGGCCCTCGACCCGCAACTGGTCGGCGAGGTGCTGGACACCATGCGCATGCTCGCCGAAGACGGCATGACCATGGTGCTGGTGACCCACGAAATCCGCTTTGCCCGCGATGTGTCCGACCGTGTGGCGTTCTTTCGCAATGGCCTGGTGCACGAGATCGGCTCGCCGGATCAGGTGATTGGCAATCCGATACATGCGGAAACGGCGGCGTTTCTCAAATCAGTGAAGTAACGACCGGCGATAAAAGGAGTCAGCCATGCGTTCATCGAAAGTCATTCATGTGGTCAGTTGCCACGCCGAAGGCGAAGTCGGCGATGTGATCGTCGGCGGTGTCGCCCCACCGCCCGGCGCCACCGTGTGGGAGCAATCGCGCTGGATCGCCAAGGATGAAACCCTGCGCAATTTCGTCCTCAACGAACCCCGTGGTGGCGTGTTCCGCCACGTCAACCTGCTGGTGCCGGCCAAGGACCCTCGGGCGCAAATGGCCTGGATCATCATGGAACCGGCCGACACACCACCGATGTCCGGCTCCAACTCGCTGTGCGTCGCCACGGTGCTGCTCGACAGCGGCATCCTGCCGATGACCGAACCGCAAACCCGGCTGGTGCTCGAAGCGCCCGGCGGCTTGATCGAGGCCGTGGCCGATTGCCGCGACGGCAAGGTCGAACGGGTGGAAATCAAGAACGTGCCCTCCTTCGCTGATCGCCTCGACGCCTGGATCGAAGTCGAAGGCCTCGGCTCGTTACAGGTCGACACCGCGTACGGTGGCGACAGTTTTGTCATCGCCGACGCCAAACGCCTGGGCTTTTCCATCCGCCCTGACGAGGCGGCCGAGCTGGTCGAGGTCGGGTTGAAAATCACCCGCGCGGCCAATGAACAACTAGGCTTCGTCCATCCGCTGAACCCCGAGTGGTCGCATATTTCCTTCTGCCAGATTGCCGCGCCCATCGTGGTTGAAAATGGCATCGCCACCGGGGCCAACGCCGTGGTGATTCAACCCGGCAAGATCGACCGCTCGCCCACCGGTACTGGTTGTTCGGCGCGTATGGCAGTGTTGCAGGCCAAGGGATTGATGCAGGTTGGCGAGCGCTTTATCGGCCGTTCGATCCTCGGTTCCGAATTCCATTGCCGCATCGATTCGATGACCGAAGTGGCCGGCCGCCCGGCGATCTACCCGTGCATTTCCGGCCGGGCCTGGATCACCGGCACCCACCAATTGCTGCTCGACCCCAGCGATCCCTGGCCACAGGGCTATCGCCTGTCAGACACCTGGCCCGGCGCCTGAAACTCCCCCAGACCAACGGCTATAAAAAACCCTGATTGATTGAAAAAACCACTGGCCGAGTATCGGCATTTAAAATATCGTATACGAAAA
>NZ_JBFTMK010000322.1:0-5796 GCF_056396965.1 Pseudomonas sp. 05N434 | reverse complement strand
CCACTGGGCGACCTGGGAAGACCCATTCAAGAAGCCTGCCTACCTGTTCGCGTTGGTGGCCGGTGACTTGTGGTGTGTCGAAGACACTTTCACCACCATGACCGAGCGCTCCGTGGCGCTGCGCATTTATGTCGAGCCAGAAAACATCGACAAGTGCCAGCACGCCATGAACAGCCTGAAGAAGTCCATGCGTTGGGACGAAGAAGTCTACGGTCGCGAGTACGACCTGGACATCTTCATGATCGTCGCGGTCAACGACTTCAACATGGGCGCCATGGAGAACAAGGGCCTCAACATCTTCAACTCCAGCGCCGTGCTGGCCCGTGCCGAAACCGCTACCGACGCCGCGCACCAGCGGGTCGAAGCGATCGTCGCCCACGAATACTTCCACAACTGGTCGGGCAACCGCGTGACCTGCCGCGACTGGTTCCAGCTGTCGCTCAAGGAAGGCTTCACCGTGTTCCGCGATTCGGAGTTCTCGGCCGACATGAACTCGGCCACGGTCAAGCGCATCCAGGACGTGGCGTACCTGCGCACCCACCAGTTCGCCGAAGACGCCGGCCCCATGGCTCACGCCGTACGCCCGGACAGCTTCATCGAGATTTCCAACTTCTACACCCTGACCGTGTACGAAAAGGGTTCGGAAGTGGTCGGCATGATCCACACCTTGCTCGGGGCCGATGGCTTCCGCAAAGGCAGCGACCTGTACTTCGAACGCCATGACGGCCAGGCCGTGACCTGCGACGACTTCATCAAGGCCATGGAAGATGCCAATGGCGTCGACCTGACCCAGTTCAAGCGCTGGTACAGCCAGGCCGGCACACCGCGTCTGGCGGTGAGCGAGTCCTACGACGCCACGGCGAAAACCTACAGCCTGACCTTCCGCCAGAGCTGCCCGGAAACCCCGGACAAGGTTGAGAAGCTGCCGTTCGTGATTCCGGTGGAGCTGGGTCTGCTTGATTCGAAAGGCGCGGCAATTGCATTGCGTCTGTCCGGTGAAGCCAGTGCTCAAGGCACTTCGCGGGTGATCTCGGTGACTGAAGCCGAGCAGACTTTCACTTTCGTCGACATTGCTGAAAAACCACTGCCGTCGTTGCTGCGCGGCTTCTCGGCGCCGGTGAAACTGAGCTTCCCGTACGACCGCGATCAACTGATGTTCCTGATGCAGCATGACAGCGACGGTTTCAACCGTTGGGATGCCGGCCAGCAGTTGTCGGTGCAGGTGCTGCAAGAGTTGATCGCCCAGCAGCAGAAGGGCGAGGCGCTGGTGCTGGATCAGCGTCTGGTTGCAGCCCTGCGTACCGTGCTGTCCGACGAGACGCTGGATCAGGCGATGGTCGCTGAAATGCTCTCGCTGCCAAGCGAGGCATACCTGACCGAAATCAGCGAAGTGGCTGATGTGGAAGCGATCCACACCGCTCGCGAATTTGCGCGCAAGCAACTGGCGGACACGCTGTTCGAAGCGCTGTGGCTGCGTTATCAGGCCAATCGCGATCTGTCGAAGAAGACTCCGTATGTGGCCGAGGCCGAGCACTTCGCCCGCCGCGCACTGCAGAACATTGCGTTGTCCTACCTGATGCTCAGCGACAAGCCAGAAGTATTGGCGGCAACCCTTGAGCAGTTCGACAGCTGCGACAACATGACCGAGCGCCTGACCGCGTTGGCCGTGTTGGTGAATTCGCCGTTCGAAACGCAGAAAGCCAAGGCACTGGCGAGCTTCGCCGAGCACTTCAAGGACAATCCGCTGGTCATGGATCAGTGGTTCAGCGTTCAGGCCGGCAGTGTATTGCCAGGCGGTCTGGCGCGGGTCAAAGCCTTGATGCAACACCCGGCGTTCAACATCAAGAATCCGAACAAGGTGCGGGCACTGGTCGGCGCGTTTGCCGGGCAGAACCTGATCAACTTCCACGCGGCGGATGGTTCCGGGTATCGGTTCCTGGCGGATCTGGTGATTGAGCTCAACGGCTTCAATCCGCAGATTGCTTCTCGCCAACTGGCGCCGCTGACGCGCTGGCGTAAGTACGACAGCGCCCGTCAGGCGTTGATGAAAGGCGAACTGGAGCGGATTCTCGCTTCGGGGCAGCTGTCCAGCGACGTGTACGAAGTGGTCAGCAAAAGCCTGGCCTGATCTGGTTGCCTGCTCTCTCAAGTGTTCACTCGGACCTTGTGGGGGCGGGCTTGCTCGCGATGGCGGCCTGATAGCCGACCGGGATTTTTGATGGAGTACATATCCATTTCTGCGGTAACGGCTACTTAGGGTTTCGCCCTTACGGCGAGGCACTTTTGGCAAACGCCCCAAAAGTACCCAAAAGGTCTCGCCCCAAGCGTCCGGCCCCTCGCTGAGGCTCGGCGTTCCTTCGCTCCGGTATCCATCTGGGGGCATCGCCCTACGGTCTGCTTCGCTACGACCTACATGCGATGGGTTCGACTGCGTCGAACGGCGCTGCGCGCCAATCCCCAGATGAACACCTGCGCTCAGCCTCCCGAAGGGGCGGGTAGATCAAGATCAAGATCAAAAGCCAAAGCAAAGCAAATGCAAGATCAAAAGATCGCAGCCTCGCTTCGCTCGACATCTCCTACAGGGAAATGCGTCCGCTTGAGATCAGGCCGGCCGGTAGGCCGCCTTGTTTTTGATTTTGACGCACCGCCCCCTCGAGAGGCCGAGTGGAGGTTCTGCGTAGTGGGCAACCCGGCATGGATGCCGGGTTAGCCGCCCCCGGCCATGGATGGCCGATGGCGGCGGGCCCACGGAGCAGGACCGGAACGAGGGCACCCTGAGCCTAGGCGAAGGGCCGAACGACAGGGGCAAGAGCGCTTTGGTTACTTTCGCGCTTTTCGAAAGTGACTCGCTGTAAGAGCGAAACCGCCAGCCGCCGTTACCGCAGAAACGGATATGTACCCCAGACCCCGATCACCTCTGCGAATGTCCCTCCATTCAGTCTCTGCGCATATCCCCCCGGTTAACAAAACATAACGTGGCGTCGATTGTCAGACCTTTCCAAACCCCGATAGGATAAGCCCAGCTTCCGAAGGGGCTCTGGATTGCGGGTTTCAGGACTATGCTCTGGAATAGGGCAGTCCCGGTGAGCACCCCCTTACGGCGCCCTGAAAGGTTGAATGACCTAACAATAATAATGGGGGAAGGTCTATGAGTGAGCCTGTCATGGGTGTGAGTATTTGCCGCCCGCCGGCGTTACGCAGGTTCGCGTTGCTGGCTACAGCGCTCTCGCTGTTGGGTTGTGCCGTGTTGTCGGCTCCTGTGCTGGCCGCTGCCGCGCCGACCACCGACGTGGTTTATTCCATTGAATCCGCCAAGGCCAGCAAAGGCCTGATGCTCGATGTCGTGCATGCCGGCAAACGCCTGGTGGCGGTCGGCGATCGCGGGCACATTCTTTATTCCGATGACCAGGGCGCAACCTGGACCCAAGCCAAGGTGCCGACCCGGCAACTGCTGACAGCGGTATTTTTTGTCGATGACAAGCACGGTTGGGCCGTCGGCCATGACGCGCAGATCCTCGCCAGTGAAGACGGCGGTGTCACCTGGACCAAGCAATTCGAAGACCTGCGCCGCGAATCGCCGCTGCTCGACGTCTGGTTCAAGGACGTCAACAGCGGCTATGCCGTGGGCGCCTACGGTGCCTTGCTGGAAACCACCGACGRTGGCAAAAACTGGGAAGACGTCAGCGATCGCCTGGCCAACGAAGACCAGTACCACCTCAACGCCATAGCTGCAGTCAAGGATTCCGGCATTTTCATCGTCGGCGAGCAGGGCAGCATGTTCCGTTCCGCCGATGAAGGGCAGACCTGGGAAAAGCTTGAAGGCCCCTACGAGGGCTCGCTGTTCGGCGTCATCGGCACCGCGCAACCGGCCACGCTGCTGGTCTACGGCTTGAGGGGCAATCTCTACCGCTCCACGGATTTCGGCACCACCTGGGAGCAGGTCGAACTCAAGGCTGCACGGGGTGCGCTGGAATTCGGCCTGTCCGGCGCCACATTGCTCGACGACGGTTCCATCGTGATCGTCGGCAATGGTGGCAGTGTCATTCGCAGCAGCGACGACGGCGAAACCTTCAGCGTGTTCAACCGTCCCGATCGCATTTCCGTCTCGTCGGTCACGGCGGCGGGTAACGGTAATCTGATTCTGGCAGGCCAGGGCGGCGTGCGCGTCACCTCGCCAACGGGCGCAGAGAATGGCACAAACGGGTCGTCCAAATGAGCCGGGCAAATAATAAGAAGGCGGGTCTATGACATCCTTAAGCACTCCTCATCAGGACAAGGCGACGTTTCTTGAGCGCCTGATCTTCAACAACCGCCCGGCGGTGATCGTCATCTGCCTGCTGGTCAGTATTTTCCTGTTCTGGCAGGCGACGCTGATCCGGCCGTCCACCAGTTTCGAAAAAATGATCCCGCTCGAGCATCCGTTCATTGAAAAGATGATGGAGCACCGCAACGATCTGGCGAACCTGGGCAACACCGTACGGATTTCCGTTGAAGCCACCGATGGCGACATCTTCTCCAAGGAGTACATGGAGACTCTGCGCCAGATCAACGACGAGGTGTTCTACATCTCCGGCGTCGACCGTTCCGGCCTCAAGTCGCTGTGGAGCCCGAGCGTGCGCTGGACCGAGGTGACGGAGGAGGGCTTCGCCGGTGGTGAGGTGATTCCCCAGAGCTATAACGGCTCCCAGCAGAGCCTCGACCTGCTGCGCAACAACGTGCTCAAGTCCGGGCAAGTCGGGCGGCTGGTGGCCAACGACTTCAAGTCGAGCATCGTCGACATCCCGCTGCTGGAGTCCTACCCGGACCCGCAAGACCAGGGCAAGTTGCTGGTACTGGACTACCGCAAGTTCTCGCATGAACTTGAAGACAAGATCCGCAACAAGTTCGAAACCCAGAACCCTAACGTGAAGATCCACATTGTCGGGTTCGCCAAGAAAGTCGGCGACCTGATCGATGGGCTGGTCATGGTGGTGATGTTCTTCGGCGTCGCCTTCGTCATCACCCTGATCCTGCTGTACTGGTTCACCAACTGCATGCGCAGCACCGTGGCAGTACTGAGTACGACGCTGGTGGCGGTGGTCTGGCAGCTCGGCTTGATGCACTTTTTCGGCTTCGGGCTGGATCCGTACTCGATGCTGGTGCCGTTCCTGATCTTCGCCATCGGGATTTCCCACGGCGTGCAGAAAATCAACGGTATCGCCTTGCAGTCCAGCGAGGCGGACAACGCACTGACTGCGGCGCGGCGAACATTCCGTCAGTTGTTCCTGCCGGGGATGATCGCGATCCTCGCGGATGCGGTGGGCTTTATCACGCTGTTGATCATCGACATCGGCGTGATTCGTGAACTGGCCATCGGCGCGTCCATCGGCGTGGCGGTGATCGTATTCACCAACCTGATCCTGCTGCCGGTAGCTATTTCCTACGTGGGTATCAGCAAACGCGCCGTCGACCGCAGCAAGAAAGACGCGCACCGCGAGCATCCCTTCTGGCGCCTGCTGGCGAACTTTGCCAGCCCGAAAGTCGCACCGGTCTCCATTCTCCTGGCGCTGATCGCCTTTGGCGGTGGCCTTTGGTACAGCCAGAACCTGAAAATCGGCGACCTCGACCAGGGCGCGCCGGAACTGCGTCCGGACTCGCGTTACAACAAGGACAACAGCTTCATCATCAACAACTACTCCACCAGTTCCGACGTGCTGGTGGTAATGGTCAAGACCAAGCCTGAAGGGTGCTCGCGCTATGAAGCCATGGCACCGATCGACGAGCTGATGTGGAAGATGCAGAACACCGAGGGCGTGC
>NZ_JBFTMK010000321.1:0-5810 GCF_056396965.1 Pseudomonas sp. 05N434 | reverse complement strand
CCATGTGGATGGCCGGGAGCCTAAAGAATGATGGCGATGACTCACCTGATCGTTGCACCGATTCTGCTGCCGCTGCTGACCGCCGCCGTGATGCTGATGCTGGGCGAGAAACACCGCCCGCTAAAGGCCAAGATCAACCTGTTCTCCAGCCTGCTGGGACTGGGCATTGCCGTAATGCTGCTGCAATGGACGCAGACCACCGGTGTGCCCGGCTCCATCGGCGTGTACCTGCCGGGCAACTGGCAGGCGCCGTTCGGTATCGTGCTGGTGGTCGATCGCCTGTCGGCGTTGATGCTGGTGCTGACCGGGATCATCGGCGTCAGCGCCCTGCTGTTCGCCATGGCCCGCTGGGACGGCGCCGGTTCGAGTTTCCACGCACTGTTCCAGATTCAGTTGATGGGCCTGTACGGCGCCTTCCTCACGGCGGACCTGTTCAACCTGTTCGTGTTTTTCGAAGTGCTGCTCGCCGCCTCTTACGGGCTGATGTTGCACGGTTCGGGCCGGCCGCGGGTGTCGTCGGGGTTGCATTACATCTCGATCAACCTGCTGGCCTCGTCGCTGTTCCTGATTGGCGCGGCGCTGATTTACGGCGTCACCGGCACGCTGAACATGGCCGACCTGGCGCTGAAAATCCCGCTGGTGCCGGAAGCCGATCGCGGCCTGCTGCATGCCGGCGCGGCGATTCTGGCAGTGGCGTTCCTGGCCAAGGCTGGCATGTGGCCGCTGAACTTCTGGCTGGTGCCGGCGTACTCCGCAGCCAGCGCGCCGGTAGCGGCGATGTTCGCGATCATGACCAAGGTCGGCGTCTACACCCTGCTACGCCTGTGGACGCTGCTGTTCTCCGGCCAGGCCGGGGCCTCTGCGTACTTCGGCGGCGACTGGCTGATCTACGGCGGCATGGCGACCATCGTCTGCGCCGCCGTGGCGATCCTCGCCGCGCAACGCCTGGAGCGCATGGCCAGCCTGAGCATCCTGGTGTCGGCAGGCATTTTGTTGTCGGCCATCGGTTTCGCCCAGCCGAACCTGATCGGCGCGGCGCTGTTCTATCTGGTCAGCTCGACCCTGGCCTTGAGCGCGCTGTTCTTGCTGGCGGAGTTGATCGAACGTTCGCGTTCGGCCAACGAAATGCCACTGGACGATGACGGCGAGCTGCTGCCACGGCCCCTGGAATCCTTGCAGCCGCCCAAAGGCTTCAACCTCGATGACGACCAGAAAGCCGTGGTCGGTCAGGTGATTCCCTGGACCATGGCCTTCCTCGGCCTGAGCTTCATCGCCTGCGCTTTATTGATTATCGGCATGCCGCCGCTCTCCGGTTTTATCGGCAAACTCAGCCTGCTCAGCGCCCTGCTCAACCCGCTGGGCCTGGGTCATGGCAGCGACGAGCCGGTATCGAACGGCGCGTGGGGGTTGCTGGCGTTGTTGATCCTGTCCGGATTGGCCTCGTTGATCGCTTTCTCGCGTGTGGGTATCCAGCGTTTCTGGACCCCGCAAGAGCGGCCGTCGCCTTTGCTGCGCCGCCTGGAATGCGTGCCGATCATCGTGCTGCTGGGGCTGAGCATCGCGCTGACGTTCAAGGCTGAACCGCTGTTGCGCTACACCCAGGCCGCCGCTCAAGCATTGAATAACCCTCAGCAATACGTGATGGCGGTGCTCGGCACCCGTGCGGTGCCGAGCCCTGAAGCCAGGGCAGCACTGGTGGAGGTGCAACCATGAAGCGTCTGTTTCCTGCGCCGTGGTTGTCACTGTCCTTGTGGCTGCTGTGGCTGCTGTTGAACCTGTCGATGAGCCCCGGCAATGTGCTGTTGGGCGCGGTATTGGGCCTCTGTGCCCCACTGATGATGCGCAAGTTGCGGCCGTTGCCGATCCGCATTCGTCGCCCCGGGGTGATTTTGCGTTTGTTCTTGCTGGTCGGGCGCGATGTGCTGGTGTCCAACCTCGCCGTGGCCTGGGGCGTGCTCAATGCCGGGCGGCGTGCGCCTCGCTCGCGGTTCATCAAGGTGCCGCTGGACTTGCGCGATGCCAACGGTCTGGCGGCGCTGTCGATCATCTGCACGGTGATTCCCGGCACGGTCTGGTCGGAACTGGCGCTGGATCGCAGCATTCTGTTGCTGCACGTTTTCGATCTGGATGACGAAGGCCCATTCATCCAGCACTTCAAGGCGACCTACGAGCGCCCCTTGATGGAGATCTTCGAATGAGCGCATTGCTGTCGAACGCGATCCTGCTGAGCCTGTTCATCTTTTCGCTGGCGATGATTCTGACCCTGATCCGCCTGTTCAAGGGCCCGTCAGCCCAGGACCGGGTTCTGGCCCTGGATTACCTGTACATCATCGCCATGCTGATGATGCTCGCGCTGGGCATTCGTTATGCCAGTGACACTTACTTCGAGGCGGCACTGCTGATCGCCCTGTTCGGCTTCGTCGGCTCGTTTGCCCTGGCCAAATTCCTGTTGCGTGGCGAGGTGATCGAATGAACGCTGAACTGTCTTTGTGGGTGGAAATTCCGGTGGCGATTCTGCTGGTGCTCAGCAGTCTGTTTGCACTGATCGGCGCGGTCGGGCTGCTGCGGATGAAGGATTACTTCCAGCGCATGCACCCACCGGCGCTGGCCTCGACTTTGGGCGCGTGGTGTGTGGCTCTGGCTTCGATCATTTACTTTTCGGCGCTCAAGTCGGGGCCGGTGTTGCATGCCTGGCTGATTCCGATTCTGTTATCGATCACGATGCCGGTGACCACGCTGCTGCTGGCCCGGGCGGCGCTGTTCCGCAAGCGCATGGCGGGGGATGATGTGCCGGCGGAAGTGAGTAGTYGGCGCACGGAACCCGGGAGTTAGTTCAGGGATTTGTGTTGATTGGCGGGATCTCTTCGCGGGCTTGCTCGCGAAAGCGATTGACCGCCCCCCCTCAGATCCAGGCCACTGCCAGCAACCCGGCCCCCAACACCAAGCACAACGGCGAATACGCCCAAGTGTCGAGCCGGGCAAACTTCGAATCCTTGACCTGCTTGAAGAACCCCACCAGATTCGAATCGCCGATCGCCCGAGCGAACATCAGCAGCGCAATCGCGCTAATCACCCATTGCAACGACCAGTGATGCACCGTGGGCAGATACAGTCCGACCCGCAGGCACACCAGCATCGCAATCAGCAGCAAACCCACCGCCACCAGCAGCGTGCCAAAGCCCGATGGCTTGAACGCCGGCCTTGATGCTTCACCGCCCTCCCCTGGTACTCTCGGTACCACCGCCTCGCTACCCCACTTGCCACCCGCCGCCCAATACAGGTGGATCAGGCTGATGACCAGAAAGATTGCAGCAATCCATTGCGCGACCAAAAGGCTCATATTCAGACGTCCCGTGTGAAATGTTGCAGCAGAATGAACTTCCTTGCGCGATTTTAAAAGCGCCCGGCACAAGCTGGCGAAGCCTGCAATCTTTTGACTTTGCTTCCAACGGCAAAATCAAAAGATCGCAGGCTTCTACGAGTTTTATGTACACCCGAGCAGTTTATTTCAGCTGGGCAGCGACTTTATCCGCCACATCCTTGGGCACCCAGGCCTGCCACACCTGTGGGTTCGCCTTCATGAACGCCTCGGCCGCTTGACGTGGCGGAGTGTGTTTTTCACTCATCTCCGCCAGGGCCTTGTTCAACGCTTCGATCGGTAAATCGACCTTGCTGAAGAACTCGGTGAGCTGCGGGTACTGTTTCTGGAACGGCGCGGACACACCGATGGACAACTTCGAGGGCAGTGAGCGAGTCGGCTTCGGATTAGGGTTGTCGGCCTCGGTCAGGGTTTTCCAGGCTTCGGCGTCGAATGGCGGCTCTTGCAGTTGAATCAGCTTGAAACGGCCGAGCAATGGCGTCGGTGACCAGTAATAGAACAGGACTGGTTTGCCGCGACGAATCGACGAACTGATCTCTGCGTCCAGCGCCGCCCCCGAACCACTGCGAAAGTTCACGTAGCTGTCGTTCAGCCCATAGGCCTTGAGCTTCTGCTTGTTGACCACCTCCGACGTCCAGCCGATCGGGCTGTTCAGGAAGCGTCCCTTGCTCGGGGTTTCCGGGTCTTTGAACACATCCTTGTAGCGCGGCAGATCACTGACACTGCGCAGCCCCGGCGCCAGCGGCTTGATGCCCTTGGCCGGGTCGCCCTTGATCACGTATTCCGGCACCCACCAGCCCTCGGTGGCGCCCTTGACCGTATCGCCCAGGCTCGCGACTTTGCCCTCGGCCTCAGCCTTGACCCAGACCGGACTGCGGCCCGCCCACTCTTCGCCAATGACCTGAATGTCATTGTTGGCCAAGGCGGTTTCCAGGGTAATGGTCGTTCCGGGCAAGGTATCGGTCGGCAAGCCGTAGCCCTGCTCGACGATGATCCGCAGAATCTCGGTGATCAGGCTGCCACTTTCCCAATTCAGGTCGGCAAAGTGAATCGGTGCCTGGGCAGCGAATACCGGAACGGGTGAAACCAACAAGCCGAACGTGGCCAGGGTAGCGGCCAGTAACCGTCGTAATCCCTTCATGCTCTTGCACCTCGTGCTGTTCACAGCAATAGCAGGATGGCCTGACAAAGAAGACCACAAGCCTCTGAATACTCAGTCAACTGACTGTAGTAGAGGTTTCTGCTTTCGAGGGGCGAGGATTATTTTTCGGAAGGTTCCTGCAAGCGCGCAAGCTCTCTTCTGACCATGCTGGCGTACGCCGCCGGGCGCAACATATAAATTTGTGACGCTACCCAACTCAGCCAGGCTCCCTGCAGAACGGCCTTTTCAGCCAACAGGCGCTGGGCCTCGGCGTGTGCACTGGCCTGGTTCTGTTCATGGAAATCGGCGCGGGTCTGGGTCATTACTCGCTGGCCTTGAAGGTCACCAGYTCGCCTTTGCGCCACTTGGCGGCCTTGGCAGTCACGGCTTTCAGTGTCTTGGTCAGGCCTTCCTGCAATTGTTGGTGGGCCGCAAACACCATCACCACGCTATGACCTTCCTTGAACACAATGCCGTGGCCGTCTGCGGTGGTCACGAACGCGTAATCCCCCAGTCCGTACACCGTCAATTTGATTTCGCGGAACTTGATATCCAGTTTTCCGCCTTCGCGGCTGGGCAATACGGAAGCGCTGAAATGATCGCCGACCTTGAGTTTCAGCCCGGGCTTGTCGTCTACCACCAGCGCGGCTTCGGTGTCGATCTCGGCAATGTAAATGCCTTCAGCGTTCTGTTCGGTGATGTAGACGAAACGTGACTGAAACTGTTTAACCAGCTTTGCGCGCAAATCACCCAGTACGAACAAAGCATGCATATCGAGATTACTTACTGCCAAGGAAACATCCCCACATCTGAAAATGATGCCGCACGCAGGAAACGCGCACAGCAGAAAAAAGCGGCAATGCCGAGGTTTAGCCAAATGACCCGGGTCGTAATCCTGGAACGARCAGAGGGCTCATTCATCGCGAGGTTTGGGAAGATTACTGGAACATCCCCCGCATCGTCTTGCCTGGCGGTCGTCAGAGGTTGAAGGAAAACGCCCTTCTGACGGCCAGAAAAACCGGATCACCAACTTTAGGGAAAAATCTCTTTAAAAAAAGCACTTTTCTGACATATCGCCAGTAAAAAATTGCTTTAGATGGGCAGCAATYGCCAACCAGTGAGAGCGATTCTAGAGCAGCCATGCTCACCGAGACTACCCAAAACAACGTACGCACGTCGGTAAAACCACGAAAAGGACTTCATATGTGCACACTGACTCACTTCGCCCAGCCTCACACACACCACACAAACGGCTCGTCACTTCTGCAATCGATAGTACTCCGCCAGCAG
>NZ_JBFTMK010000320.1:0-6971 GCF_056396965.1 Pseudomonas sp. 05N434 | reverse complement strand
CACCAGCGTCGCTTCAAGGCTGGCGGTGTCGGCAAATGGCGTCTGGTTCAGCGAGTTGAGGTACAGCTTGAACGACTTCGACTCGATGATGTTCGGCGAATCCGCCGGGATGCTGAATTCGCCGATCGCCACCACAGGCTTGCCGGACGGCAATAGCCACGACAGCTCGAAGCAGTTCCAGAAGTCCACGCCCTTGTACGGCAGGGTTTGCGCGGTCAGGCCCAACTCGGCCCATTTCGCGGCGCGCGGGATCGGGAACAGCAAGGACGGCGTGTAGGTGGCGATGTATTCGCTGGATTTGCCCAGCGGCGAATGTTCGGCTGCGGGATGYATGGCGGAAACCTGACTGAAGAATCAGCGGATTCTACCAGCCTTTGCTCCCGCCTTTGAGTGCTTACTGACTGACTGTCAGTTTGCCGACCATGCCGGCCTGGTAATGGCCGGGGATGTTGCAGGCAAATTCCAGGTTAGTGGCCTTGGTGAAGGTCCAGGTCAGCTCGGCGGTTTTACCCGGCTCCACCAACACACTGTTGGGGTCGTCATGCTTCATGCCGTGATCCATGGCGCCATGATCCATTCCGGCCATGGAACCGTGGTCCATGGCCTTCATACCTGTAGGCATCAGCATGCCGCTTTGCTGCATCTGGAGCATTTCCTGCTGATGCCTGGCATGCATCTGTGCATCGCCGAGGTTGAATTCGTGCAGCAACTGGCCTTTATTCACCAGTACAAGACGCACGGTTTCCCCGGCCTTGATATCGATGGTCTTGGGACTGAAGGTCATATCGCCCATTACCACTTCGACGCTGCGGGTGGCCTGGGCGGCCGAGGCCGGTTGACCGAAATCGTAGGTCTGCGCCGGTGAGGCTTCCAGCCCTAAACTCAGAGTCAGCAAACAAGCGGCCAGTGCCAGACGCTTTTGCAAAAACATAGTCGCACTCCAACAAGATGAGGTTCAGCTTGTGGGAAACTCTACCAGCCGGCTCTGCCAGCTACCTGACAGGCAGATTACAACTTTGTCAGGTTGGCCTGTTTCCTCGCCGCCCACGGTATAACGCACCTGTTCAAACTGCCCGAGTCGCCCATGAAACTGCTGATCGTCGAAGACCAACCGAAAACCGGCCAATACCTGCGCCAGGGCCTGACCGAGGCTGGTGCAGGCCTGGACACGCCGGTACTGTTTCTGACCGCACGAGATGCGGTGGAGGACCGAGTCCATGGCCTGGAACTGGGCGCCGACGATTACCTGGTCAAACCTTTCGCCTTCTCTGAACTGCTGGCCCGGGTTCGCAGCCTGTTGCGTCGAGGCAGCGCCACGCCCCAGGAAACCAGCCTGCAACTGGCCGATTTGCGCCTGGACCTGATCCGTCGCCGGGTCGAGCGTAACGGTCAGCGCATCGACCTGACCGCCAAGGAATTCGCCCTGCTGGAAATGCTCCTGCGGCGCCAGGGCGAAGTTCTGCCCAAGTCGCTGATCGCGTCCCAGGTGTGGGACATGAATTTCGACAGCGACACCAACGTCATCGAAGTGGCGATCCGCCGGTTGCGCCTGAAGATCGACGACGATTTCCCGAACAAGTTGATTCACACCGTGCGCGGCATGGGTTACGTCCTTGAAGAGCGCCCCGCCTGATGCGCCGGCTTTCATTAAGCAACCGCCTGGCACTGCTGTTTGCCGCCTGCACTGCGGTGGTGTCGTTGTTCGCCGGAGTGTTGTTCAGCCGCGCCAGCGAGGCGCACTTTGTCGAGCTGGACCAGCAGTTGCTGGATGACAAACTGATTGGTTTACGCCGGGCGCTGGATGACATTCAGGCCGGCGACGCCGAAGCCAGGCTGGCCGATGAATTGAGCCGACAGGCCGATCTTTCGCTGCGCATCATTAGCAGTGACGGCCAACGCATGTACGACAGTTCGCCCAGCGTGCCCAAAGATTTACCGCGCAAGCGTGGCCTGTCGACAGTGAGCGACGACGGCACCGATTACCGCGTCCTGAATGCGCCGCTGTTCCTCGACAAACCCGACTCACCGCAACTGACCTTGTTGCTGGACATCACCCATCACCAACACTTTCTGCAGCGCATGCAGCACCTGATCTGGCTGACGGTCRGCCTCTCGGCCCTGGCTACCGCCCTGCTCGGTGCCTGGGCGGCGCGCAGTGGTTTGCGTCCGTTGCTGCGTATGAGTGCGGTCGCCAGCGGCGTGTCGGCGCAATCACTCAACGCCCGTCTGCCGGAAGCAGACATGCCACCGGAGCTTGCGGAAATGGCCCACAGCTTCAACGCCATGCTCGGACGCCTCGATGACTCTTTTCAGCGGCTCTCGGCCTTCTCCGCCGACATCGCCCATGAACTGCGCACACCGCTGTCGAACCTGCTGACCCACACCCAAGTCACCCTCACCCGCCCTCGCCCCCTTGAGGATTACCGCGAGGCGCTGCACAGCAACCTCGAAGAACTGCAATGGATGGCGCAACTGGTCAACGACATGTTGTACCTGGCCAAGGCTGACCATGGTTTGCTGATGCCCAAGCGTGAACCTCTGGACCTGGCGGAAGAAGCAGATGTGCTGCTGGAGTTTTTCGCGCCGCTGGCCGAGGACGCCCGGGTGAAGTTGAGTCGTGACGGCCACGCGAGCATGCAGGGCGATCGCAGCATGTTGCGCCGGGCACTGTCCAATTTGCTGGACAATGCGTTGCGGTTTACCCCGGCCGGTGGTGAGGTGCGGGTAAAGATCGTCGAGCAACCGGCAGGCTTGAGCCTGACCGTTGAAAACAGTGGTGAAGGGATTTCCGAGGACCTGGTGCCGCGTTTGTTTGACCGCTTCTACCGGGCAGACCCCGCGCGCCGTGAAGGCATCAGTGAGCATGCGGGATTGGGATTGGCGATCACCCAGTCGATCATCCGCGCCCATGGCGGGCAGATTCGTTGCGAATCGGCTCAGGGGTGGACGCGGTTCATAATTGAGTTGCCAAGAAAGGACTGAGGCCAGCAGGACTGGCCCCCTCGCGGTCTAACGGACTACGAATACCGCAACGCGGTAGCCGGCTCGACTTTCGCTGCCCGCCACGCCGGATAAACCGTCGCAAGAAAGCTCATGATGAAACCGGCGGAGCAGATCAACAGCACATCCGCGCCCTGCAATTCGGACGGCAAGTTGCTGACGAAGTACACATCGGAACTGAAGATGTGCTGCCCGCTGACCCGCTCCATCCAGCCCACCAGTTCACTGACGTTCAACGCCGCGATCACGCCCAGCACACCACCGATCAAGGTGCCGACAATCCCGATCACCGTGCCCTGCACCATGAAGATCGCCATGATCTGCCGAGGTGTGGCGCCGATGGTGCGCAGGATGGCGATGTCCGCGCCCTTGTCGTTGACCACCATGATCAGCGTGGCGATGATGTTGAACGCCGCCACGGCGACGATCATCAGCAACAACAGGCCGATCATGGTTTTTTCCATCTTCATCGCGCTGAACAGACTGCCCTGGGTGTGAGTCCAGTCGTCAGCCTTGTAGGCGGCGCCCAGGCCGGTCGCGATGTCGCTCGATACTTGCGGCGCGGCGTACAGATCCTTCACCGCCAGGCGCACGCTCTGTACCTGATTCGGTTGCCAGTGCTGCATCTGCGCGGCATCGGCCATGTGGATCAGCGCCATCGAACCGTCCAGTTCGGCACCGACCTTGAACACGCCCACCACGTTCAGCCGCTGCATGCGCGGGGTGATGCCACCCGGTGCATTGCTGACTTCCGGCACGATCAGGGTGATCTTGTCGCCGACGTTCAAGCGAAAGCGCCGCGCGGTGATCTCGCCGATCACCACGCCGAATTCGCCCGGCTTCAAGGCGTCGAGACGCCCCTGAACAATGTGCTTGGCAACGATCGAGACCTTGCTTTCCAGCGCCGGATCGACCCCGCTGACCTGGATCGGCTGCATGGTGCCCTTGTAGGACAGCATGCCTTCCATCTCGGTGAATGGCACGGCGGCGGTGACTTCAGGATTCTTCATCGCCGCGGCGGCCACCGGCTGCCAATCGTCGATAGGGTTCACGCCGACGATGGTCGCGTGGGGCACCATGCCGAGGATGCGCGAGCTCATTTCGCGCTGGAAGCCGTTCATCACCGACAGCACCACGATCATCGCCAGCACGCCCAGGGCGAGGCCGATCATCGAGGTCATCGAGATGAAGGAAACAAAGCGATTGCGGCGCTTGGCGCGGGTATAGCGCGTGCCGATAAAGATCGATAACGGTCTGAACATTCGCTGGGGCACCGTATAAAAATAAAAGACCCGACGCACTGTTCAGTGTGCCGGGTTTCAGCCAATCAGATGGGGGTCAGGCAACCTTCCTGCAAATGCAGGACGCGATCCATCTGGCGAGCCAGGTTCATGTCGTGAGTCACCACCAGGAACGCCGTGCGCATCGAGGTGCTGAGTTCCAGCATCAAATCCTGAATACCCTGGGCGGTGTGGGAGTCGAGGTTGCCGGTCGGCTCGTCGAGCATCACCAGGCCTGGCTTGTTCACCAGGGCGCGGGCAATGGCCACACGCTGGCGTTCGCCACCGGACAATTCCGCCGGCTTGTGCTCCAGGCGATGGCCCAGCCCTACCCGCTCCAGCAACGCCGTCGCACGCTGACGCGCTTCCGGGATCGCGGTCTTGCCGATCAGCAGCGGCATGCAGACGTTTTCCAGCGCGGTGAACTCAGGCAGCAAGTGGTGGAACTGGTAAACGAAACCCAGCGACCGGTTGCGCAACAGGCCACGGGCCTTTTCGTTCAGGGCCGAGAGCTCTTCACCGGCCAGCCAGACGCTGCCCTTGGTCGGCGTATCGAGGCCGCCCAGCAGGTTGAGCAAGGTACTTTTGCCCGAACCCGACGTACCGACGATCGCCACGCGCTCACCCGGATGCAGTTCCAGTTGCAGACCGGCCAGAACCTCTACCGATTCCGGGCCTTCCACGTAGGATTTGCCCAGATTGCGGCAGCTCAAGATTGCTTTATCACTCATGCCCGACTCACTCATAACGTAGCGCCTCCGCAGGCTGGGTGCGCGCGGCACGCCAGGCTGGATACAGGGTGGCGAGGAAACTCAGGACCAACGCGGCGGCGCAGACCATCAACACGTCCTGGCTCTGCACTTGCGACGGCAGGTAATCGATGAAATACACGTCGGCGTTCAAGAACTTGTGGCCGATCAGCCCTTCAAGGGCCGAGATCGCGGCGCTGACGTTCAGCGCGGCGAAGATCCCGACCACGGCGCCGATCAGCGTACCGACCACACCAATGACCGTGCCCTGGACCATGAACGTCGCCATGATCGAACCCGGCGTGGCGCCCAGGGTACGCAGGATCGCGATGTCGCCCTTCTTGTCGTTCACCACCATCACCAGCGTGGAAATGATGTTGAACGCAGCAACGGCGACGATCAGCAGCAACAGCAGGCCGATCATGGCTTTTTCCATGCGGATCGCCTGATACAGATTGCCGTGGGTACGAGTCCAGTCGCGGGCGTAGTAACGGTCTTCGCCGAGCTGCTGGGCGATGGTCCACGCGGTGCGCGGTGCCTGGAACAGGTCGTCGAACTTCAGTCGCAGGCCCTGGACCTGATCCGGTTGCCAGCGGTGCAACCTGGCCAGATCCTGCAGATTGGTCAGGCCCAGATAGCCGTCCAGCTCACCGGCGCCGACATGGAAGATGCCGACCACAGTAAAGCGTTTCATGCGCGGGAACATCCCGGCCGGGGTCACGGTGACTTCCGGCGCGACAAACGTCAGCTTGTCGCCAACCGCCGCGCCGAGCTTGGCTGCCGCCTTGTCGCCGATGACGATGCCGAAACTGCCCGGCGCCAGGTCGTCGAGTTTGCCCTGCTGCATGAAGTTATCAATGATCGACACCTGCCGTTCCTGCACAGGGTCGATGGCATTGAGCAGCACTTTGGAAACCTTGCCGTTGTTGGTCAGCAGGCCCTGCATCTGGACGAAGGGCGCAACCGCCGCCACCTGCGGGTTCTGCTTGACCTTGGCGGCCAGGCTTTGCCAGTCGCTGATCGGCTCGCCGGACTCGATGGTCGCGTGGGGCACCATGCCCAGCACGCGGGTGCGCATCTCATGATCGAAGCCGTTCATGACCGACAGCACCACGATCATCACGACCACGCCGAGGGCGAGTCCGATCATCGAGGTCAGGGAAATGAATGACACAAAATGATTGCGACGTTTTGCACGGGTATAACGCGTGCCGATAAATACGAAGAGAGGTCTGAACATGTCGGGGCTTGTTCGGAGGGAAAAGGAACGTCCTTGTGGCGGGGGTCGATAACCAGCTTTACACTCAGACCACCGCCGCTACCATGGGTTCGCCATGTCGACATTAGATGAAGAAGATCGCCGCGAATACTACCGTATCGAGGACACGATCGCACTGGAAATTCGGCCCCTGTCTGCTCCCGAAGCAGCAGGCCAGGAAGTGTTGCAGGATGCTTCCCCGCTATTCAACCTGCTCAGCGAACTGCACCTGAGCGAATTCGAGTCGCAACACCTGTTGCGCCAGATCAACGAACGCGACCGAGCCATCGCCGCGTTCCTCAAATCACAGAACAAACGCATCGATCTGCTGAGCCAGGTGGTCGCCCTGACCGTGCTCGGACAGATCGGCGAACCGCAGCCGGTGATCATCTCCGAAGGCGGCATCGACTTTCAGCATCCGACGCCCATTGCCGTCGGCGCGCACCTGTCGGTCAAGCTGGTGCTGATGCCACAAGCCCTCGGCCTGTTACTGCGGGCCCGCGTCACCCATTGCGACCGCAAGGGTGGCGGCTACGACGTCGGCACCGAATTCGAATACCTGTCCGATGCCCAGCGACAACTGCTGGCCCGCTACATCTTGCAGCGACAGGCACAAGAACGACGCCTGGCGCGCGAACAAAACGAAAACGGCCATTAATTAAGGAAGAACCGTGACTCTCATCT
>NZ_JBFTMK010000319.1:0-7979 GCF_056396965.1 Pseudomonas sp. 05N434 | reverse complement strand
ATAGCAACACCAGCACCAGCGTCATCGCCGCCAGACCGATGTTCGCCATGCTGCCGAAATCCGGCGCATGGCTGTTGCCACCCATGGCCCAGCGCGCGGCCACCGGCATCAGCGTCAAGCCGATAGTGGTGATCACAATGCCCGTCACCAGCGGTGGAAAGAACTTGGTAATCCTTGAGAACACCGGCGTGATCAGCAAACCGATCAACGACGCGGCAATCACCGCCCCGAGAATCGACTGAAAGCCACCCTCCCCGCCACTGCTGACTATCGCGACCATGGTCGCAACGCCGGAGAACGACACGCCCTGCACCAGCGGCAACTGACAACCGAAAAACGGCAAACCCAGGGTTTGCAGCAATGTCGCCAGCCCCCCTGCAAACAATGAAGCAGCAATCAACAAACCGATGTCTGCCGGCGAGAGCCCGGCCGCCTGGCCGATGATCAAAGGCACCGCGACGATACCGCCGTACATGGTCAGAACGTGTTGCAGGCCATAAGCCATATTCGCGCCGATCCCAAGGTTTTCGTCCTCGGGCCGTTGGTGTGAAACATGGGGCGTTTTCATGGTTGGGGGGTTCCCTGGTTTTTGTTATGCGCACACTGTATTCAATACTCAGGACAACTGTCTATAGAGCTGTATACAACTGCCCAGTCAGATTATGGACACTTGTCCACGCCACCCTTTGGCCATAGCGCCTCCAACCCCAAACGTCTTGAAATACATCCCTGCGCCCCTATCCCTCCTCACCGCT
Source organism: Pseudomonas sp. 05N434 (assembly GCF_056396965.1). Classification (NCBI taxonomy): domain Bacteria; kingdom Pseudomonadati; phylum Pseudomonadota; class Gammaproteobacteria; order Pseudomonadales; family Pseudomonadaceae; genus Pseudomonas; species Pseudomonas sp. 05N434. The sequence goes on along the minus strand of NZ_JBFTMK010000319.1, from coordinate 7,224 downwards.
AATCTTTTGCTTTCCAAGCGACCGCCAGCACGGACGCCTCCTCGCTTATACATATAAAGTATGCATAATAAAGTCATTCGAGATTCAGTATCACAGGGCAAAGAACGCGGCCAACAAACTAAAACATCAAGGCATCAGCCTCGCAGAGACAGAACCGGTGTTTTATGACGAACGAGCCCTGACTTTTCAGGACAACCATCATGATGAGCAGCGGTGGATCATCATGGGGCTGGATGCCAAAGGTCGCTTGCTGGTCGTTGCGTACACCTGGCGCGACCCGAATTTCGTGCGAATCATTTCCGCACGCATCGCCACCAAAGGCGAGCGTCGCCACTATTTGGAGGCTTGAACGATGAAAGACGAATACGACTTCAGCAACGCCAAGCGTGGAGCAATTGCCACAAGCAAAGGCAAGACCCGAATCACCATCATGCTCGACGATGTCGTCATAGAGGCTGCACGCGCTCTGGCAGAAAACGAGGGGTATGGCTACCAGACAGTGATCAACAATACTTTGCGCCAGGTGTTGCTCAGCGATAAAGGTAAAGCGGCGAAGCCCGATGAGAACGCCGCAGGTACAAACGTCGGGCATTTCAAAAAAGGCATAACCGCCTCGGAGCTGAAAAGCCTGGAGAAAAAATTGTCAGAGGCCCTCAGCGAAATCCATCACGTGATGGAGCTAGAAGTTCGTTCCTAGACACAAACCGCTTGAGTCGGCCAAATAAAAAAGGGCGGATTGATCAGATCCGCCCTTCGCGTGGTGCTCAGTTTGCCTGCGGCACCGGCTCGATCAACCGCTCCAGCACCGGCTCCAACGCCTCCTTCGCTGGCACCCGAATGTCGAACTCACGTTCCAGCAACCCGATCAACTCATCCACATCCGTCACCTGCCGCCGCTCGCTCTCACTGCCCAAGCGGTGAATGGCAAAACTGCCATTGTTCAGCGTGCGTCGCCATCCCTCCCCCGTCCGCGCCACCATCAATTGTTTGACGAAGGGCGATTCAGGATGAGCCGAGACGTACCAGTTACCGAGGGTGTAATCGATGTCTTCCTGACGTTGCAGATCGAAGATGTACATCGCCCGCCATTCACCGCCGACGTTGGCACGCAGGGTGTAACCGTCTGCATGCTGTTCGATGCGATAGGGTTCGTGGGGAGTGAGCTGTTCGTCCTCGGTGTCGAGGATCAGCGGTGCGGTGGGCACCATGCCGCCGAAGCCGACGTCGGTGATGTAGCGCACGCCGTCAAGGATCACCAGGCTCAAGCGGTGAGTGCGTGCGGTCCATGCGCCTTCGGGCTGGTTCATGACCACGCGACCGGTGATGCCGCGCGCCTCGAAACCCAGCGTCTGCAGCAAGGCCAGGAACAGGTTGTTGAGTTCGTAGCAGTAACCGCCACGGCCGTCGTGCAGGACTTTCTGCTCGATGGACGGCAGGTCGATGAGTACCGGTTGCCCTAACAGCGTGGTGAGGTTTTCGAACGGAAAAGCACCGGTGTGGCGCAACTGCAATTGACGCAGGGTTTCCAGGGTCGGCGCCGGGGGCGCGTCGAAACCCAGGCGTTGCAGGTACAGCGCAAGATTTGTCAGTCGTGGTTCGCTCATCGCTCAATCCTTATGCATGGAGCCCGCGGATCGCTCCGCCGATGGCCGCCATGTATAAGGGAAAAAGTGCTCGGGCCGATAATTGATTTCGCCAATCGCCGCTCACGCCAAAACTATCGCCGTTTGCGTGAACCCAATCGAATCCACGTCGGCGCGTGATCGCTGGCATGAGACTCGYTGCGAACCCAGGCGTCGACGCCGGCCTCTCGCAGATAAGGACTCGCTGCCTGATTGAGCAGCAGATGATCGATGCGCAGTCCCGAGTTTTTCTGCCAGTGCTGCCGGAAGTAGTCCCAGAAGGTGTAGATCCGCTCCTCTGGATACAGATGGCGCAGGGAATCAGTCCAGCCCTGATCCAGCAGACGCTGATAACACGCACGACTCTCGGGTTGCAGCAGCGCGTCCTTGAGCCAGGAGCGTGGGTTGTAGATGTCCATATCGGTGGGCACCACGTTGTAGTCGCCGGCCAGCACCACCGGATGGTCGCTGCCTTGCAGGTCCTTGGCGTACGAGATCAGCCGCTCGAACCACGCCAGTTTGTAATCGAACTTCGGCCCCGGCTGCGGATTGCCGTTGGGCAAGTACAAACACCCCACCAGAACCCCGTGCACGGCCGCTTCGATGTAGCGGCTATGGGTGTCACTGTCATCGCCCGGCAGACCACGCCGACGCTCCAGCGGTTGCGCATCGCGCGCCAGAATCGCCACCCCGTTCCACGCCGCCTGGCCCTGCCAGATAGCGCCATAACCGGCCGCCTCCAGCTCAGCGGCAGGGAATGCCCCGTCCACCGATTTGAGTTCCTGCAGGCAGGCGATGTCTGGCTGCTCCCGCGCCAGCCACGCCAGTAGATTGGGCAGGCGTGCACGCATGCCGTTGACGTTGAAGGTGGCGATTTTCAGGTTGTTCATGGTCCGATGCTCGCAACGGATGGGCGGTATCCAATTGTGACCGGGGGGCGCCACGGCAGTTGCCGTGGCGTACGTAACAGGCGACTAAAGGTGCGCGCCCTGCTGCGCAAAGTCTTCCTGCGAGGCCTTGAGCAAAGGCAGCAGTGCAGACCTGTCCACCGGACGACTGAGGTAAAACCCCTGCACTTCATGGCACTGATCCGAGATCAGGAAGTCCAGTTGCTCCAGCGTCTCGACACCTTCGGCAGTCACCGTCAGGCCCATCGCCTTGCCCAGGTTGATGATCGCCTGTACCACGGCGCGATCATTGCTGCCGCTGCTCATGGACGAAATAAAGCGTTTGTCGATCTTGATCCCGTCGAACGGATACGTGCGCAAGTAACCCAGCGAGGAATAACCGGTGCCGAAGTCGTCCATGTTCAGGCGCACGCCCAACTCCTTGAGCGCATTCATGGTCGCCAAGGCGCCATCGACGTCGATGAGCATCACGTTTTCAGTGATCTCCAGCTCCAGCCGACTGGCGGGCAAGCGGGTCTGGATCAACGCTTCGCGCACGTCCTCGATCACATCGCTACGGGCGAATTGAACCGGTGACAGGTTGACCGACACCATCATCGCACCGGGCCAGGTCAGAGCGGTCTCGCACGCCTCGCGTAGCACCCAGCGGCCCAATGGCACGATCAGATCGGTTTGCTCGGCCAGCGGGATAAACGCGTCGGGACTCAACAAGCCTTGCACTGGATGCTGCCAGCGCAGCAGCGCTTCGACCGAGACGATGCGCTTGCCATCGACGTGATAACGCGGCTGGTAATGCATCACGAATTCGTTGTTCTTGATCGCCCGACGCAGGTCGGTTTCCAGTTGCCGGCGATGCTGGATCTGATCGTTCATGTGCGCGGCAAAATAGCACCAGGTCTTCTTGCCATCGGATTTGGCCTGATACAACGCGATATCGGCACACCGAATCAGCTCCTGTGGAATATGCCCCTGGCGCCGACTCAAGGCGATACCGATGCTCGCGCCGATGTGCAGCGAGTGATGGTCGTAGTGAATCGGCTGATGCAGGCTGTCGAGCAAGCGCTCGCAAAACCGGTCGATTTCCGCGTGGCTGTCCATGCCATGGAGCACCAGCACGAACTCGTCGCCCCCCAGTCGGGCGACCAGATCAATTTCTCGTGTGCACTCGCGCAAACGGGTGGCGACTTCCAGCAATACTGCATCGCCGGCCGGGTGGCCGAGGGAATCGTTGATCGGCTTGAAGTTATCCAGGTCGATCATCAACAACGTCAGCGCCGTCGACTGCTCTTTCAGTGCCAGCGCCTCATCGAGAAAACGCGCCAGTTTGTTGCGGTTCGGCAGGCCGGTCAGGGCATCGTGCAACGACAGATGCTGGATCTGCGCATGGGCAGCGACTTCGTCGGTGATGTCGCTGGCCGTTCCGCGATAGCCCAGCACTGCGCCCTTGCGCTGGATCGGCCGTGCCGACACCCGACAGACCCGCTGTTGCCCCGATTGATCGCGGTAGGAACAGCGCAAATGGCTGACGGCTTGCTCTTCATCGAGTTTGTTCAGCCACAGCGACAACGGCGTCGTATCGCAATTGAGCAATTGCCCGATGTTCTGTCCCAGCCACTGCTGATCGGAGAACCCGGTGACGGTGCTGAAGCGTCCCGACAGATAAGTGATGCAATGCTGGTCGTCGATTTCCCAGATCCAGTCGGACGCGGCCTCGGCTACCGCACGAAAACGCTCTTCACTGGCCTCCAGTGCCTGGTTCGACAAATCGAGGCTGGTGTAACTGGCATCCACATGCCCGGACGTGCGCAGGACATAGCGAAAGAAATAAGCGGTCAACAACGCCAGAACCAGCAGCGCCCCGCCCAGTGGCGGCAGCAGTGACCAAAGCAATTGATGACCCGGCCGCTGGAGCCGGGAGACCAGACTGTAACCGGTGCCAGCGAGGGCAATAGCGGGCTGACCGGGAGCGATGACGTTGTCGGGCGTCAGGCTCAAGTCGTGCAAACCGTAATCGACGCTCAAGGCGCTGAGCTTTTCAGGGTTCAGCTGGTCAACGTATATAAGCACCGAAGTGCTTTTGGGATCGACCGCCGGGCGTTCGTCATTGGGCACAATCGCGGCGGCCGACAGCAGCGCGGGTTTGCCCTCGAACAAGGTGTAGTGGCTGACGGGTTTGATGAGGTTCTCCTGACCCTGAACCTCGTCAATGAGCGTCGCGATCGAGGTCGACAGATAGGCCGCCGCCTCGTCCTGCACCTGAAGCCCACGCACCACGGCGTATTTTGTTCGCTGGGGATCGACCACGAAAACACCCTCGTAGTGGTCCATGGTGAACAGGGTCTTACCCAGGCCATAGCAGGCATGCCCGATCATCGCTCCTGGATAACGCAAGTCATTGCCGCACTTGAAGAACCGGTCACAAGAACCATTGCCCATCGATGGTCGCAAGCGTCATCGATCCGAGCGCATCAGCGCCTCGACGCCCCCTTCCATCGACAACACCGCCGAGCGATTTCGCCCTGAATGCTTGGCCTGGTACAGCGCCGCATCCGCGCGCTTGATCAACACTTCGGTGCTGTCGTGCGCCGTCGGCACAAACGAATAACAGCCAAGACTGACCGTCAGATAGCCCGTGGGCGAACCGCTGTGGGTGATGTTTTTGTCCATGACGCTGCGGCGGATTTGCTCGGCGATCGTCAGTGCTCCATGAATGTCGGTGTCCGGCAGCAACACCGCGAACTCTTCACCGCCGTAGCGCACCGCCAGATCGGCTTTGCGGTGACAGCAACTCTTCAGGGCCCGCGCCACTTCAGCCAGGCAATGGTCCCCGGCCACATGACCGTAAGTGTCGTTGTAGCGCTTGAAGTAATCGATATCGAGCATGATCAGGCCCAGCGAGCTCGACCGCCGGGCACCGCGCCCGAACTCTTTCTCCAGCGCCCGTTCGAACAAGCGGCGGTTGGCCAACCCGGTCAGGCTGTCGTGGGTGGCGATCAGCTCCAGGGTTTTCTGCGCCTCGCGCAAATCCGCCTCGATGCGCTCGCCCGCGCGAACCTGATGAATGAACACCCAACCGAACAACCCCACGCCGAGGACAACCAGAGCGACGATCACACCGGATTGAATCGCCGTGTCGTACCAGTCCTTGAGGACCGCGTCTTTGGAGGATGCCGCCGCGACCACCACCGGATAGGCATCGAGCTGACGATAGCCATACAGCCGAGGGATGCCATCCACCACTGAGTCGATCATGGCGTTGCCGGACGTGGCGTTGGGCAAGAGTTTCTGAAAAATCTCGCCCTTAGCCAATGACCTGCCGATCTGCGATTCCACAAACGGCCGCCGCGCCAGCAGTGTTCCATCGGTCAATGCCAAAAACATCGCGCCGTTGTCGTCGAGGCTGAAGCTTTTGAAGAACTGATCGAAGTACGACATCTTGATCCCGGCCAGCAACACACCCTGGAAATGACCGCTCTGATCGTTTATCCGCCTGGAAACCGGAATGATCCACTCGCCATTTTCCCGACTACGAATGGCCGGGCCGATGTGCGCCAGGGTTGAGATGTTTTGCTGGTGAAACCTGAAATACTCGCGATCCGCCACACCAGCCCCGCGGGGTAGATCCTCGAACGACGTCACGGCCCATTGCCCCTGCCTGTCGAACAGAAATATCCCGTGCAACTGATGCAGCGCCTGCACCCGCCGGGCGAAGGTTTTCTGCAGGCGTGGCGTCTGGGCAGCGTCGAAACCTTCAGCCTGAATCCAGTCCACCAGACTGGTCAGTACCAGATCGGCCTTCATGAACGTGTCTTCGGCCTGCTGCGCCATGGCCCGGGTCAGGTTCGACGACGACACCTCGGCCAACGCCAGGTCATGCCGACGCGACTGCTCCAGTTGCAGGTAAAGCAGCCCACAGAGACAAAGGCATACCGCCGCAATGAACAGCACCGCAGCCTTGAGCAAAGGCAGTCGCTTCAAGGCACCGCCGGACGCGTGCTGCGGATCGTGAATGGGGATAGGCAAAAGTGAGTCCTGGAAAAGGGTAAGACATGAGCAACGGCCCAAAGCCCCTATTTTTTTGAGCGTAGTCTACGGGGTTGTGCGGGATAAACAGAGGATTGAGGGATAAATGGTTGTGTTTTAATTCCATGACGCAAGGCAAAACCACATGACCTTGAAGAAGCTACGATTAACTGACATCACGACAGGAAATCGAAATGAGTAAGGTAGACGAGCTCGCCGCGAAGCTTAAACAATCCCGGCAAACCAGTGCCGACGCGACCATCGCCGATCAAGCCATCGACAGCTGGCCCGCCCAGGTCTACGAGCTGTATCACCAGATCGAAGCCTGGCTGCAACCACTGATCGAGGTGGGCCTGAAGCTGCGACGCAATTCCACCCATGTATTCGAGAGTGCGCCGGACGGCGCGACTTACGATTACGCCATCGACCAACTGCTGATCGAAGGCAACCACCACGGCATCACCTTCGATCCCGTCGCGCGCTTCACCGTCGACGGTGCCGGGCGGATCGAAATCCACTCGACAGGCAAGGAACTCGCCTTGTTACGAACCGTGAACGAACACGGCGAGACGCAGTGGTGGCTCCAGGCGAGCGAACAATCCGGACAACAACCGGATGCGATCGCGCTGACGGAACACAATTTGCTGCTGGCCGTGCAGGAAGGCTTGGGG
>NZ_JBFTMK010000318.1:0-5836 GCF_056396965.1 Pseudomonas sp. 05N434 | reverse complement strand
TTTTGGTGGAAACGATGGTGGGGCTGGCGTTTGAACGTCATCGGGCAAGCGAGGTGCAGCTTTCGTGTTTCAACGAGAACACGGCGGGGCTGCTTTTGTATCCGCAGCTCGGGTTTGTGCCGTTTGGGGTTGAGGAGCGGGTGTCGCAGGATGGGCGCCGTGTCGCGCTGATACACATGCGAAAGACAAGCAAGTAGGACGATGGGAGGGACGGATCAAAATCGATCCGTCCTTTTTCGTAGTGAAGCCTGGTGAGACTTAGTTCTGTTTGTAGGTTCGCATGGTGAATGCTTTTCCTGCTGGGTCGTTGGCTTCAAGCGTTATCTCATCGTCCTTGATCGACAGGATTCGTGCTTCATCGGATGCGCCGGCCGCGTAAGCGTCGCTCAAGTTTGGCATGGACGGCCCAACCAACTTGGCAACCAGTGACGGTGGGATGGATTTGCCATCAATTACATACGACATGGGAATCGTCTTCATGTCAGCCAGGGTGAACGAAAGCAGGCTGGAGTCGGCCGTCCAACTACCAGCGCCGTTTACGTTGTACTCAAAACGGTAAGGTTTGGCTTCAACAGTTCCGTCAACGATGACGGTGCCATTGACGTTGTATCGTCCATTGCGGAAGTACTCAGTGATGCCCTTGAATTCAAACGAGCCGTTGGTGATCGGATAGGTGTAATCAGTTTTCCAACGACCGACGAAGCGCGGGTTGGTTGGGTTGGCGTCATGCAGCGTAGGGTAAATCGTTACAACGCTGGACAGAACCGCAACCACACTCCCGAAGATGAGCCAGGCTTTAAGTGATGCATTCTTTAGAACAGTGAAACTCATTGCGATGGATTCCATTCGATTGGTTAGTCATGTATGCGAACGTGCCTCATGTCCTTTGAGGAAAGCAGGAGCGGCAGATATCACACTCCGGTGTATCGGCCGTTCTGAGGGAAAAATCAACTTCGCATTCGTTCCGTGTCTCGTTTAAGGAACGAGCCGAAAAGGCGAGTGAGGTCACGTATGATGGGCCTTTTTCGTTGACCGCCACCCAAGGATCCACCCGATGTCTTTAAGCAAACGCGATCAGGCACACATCGAACGTCGCCTGGTCGCCACTCTGACCGAGGCGTGCGAAACAGCCAAAGCGGAAATAGTCGGGTTTTGCTGGTTGACCCACGAAATCGATTACGACGCCTTTCCATCCAGCCTGCGAGTGATCTGGGTCTTCGATACGCAGGCCCATAAGGATCAGGCGCTGGCGAGCGGGCAGGGCGAGCGCATGGTCGAACTGACGGCCGTAGCATTAAATGAAGCGGACGTTCTCGTCAGCCCGGTCGAGGCCCATGTGCAGTTTGATTCTGAAGAGCAATGTCAGCGCGCCAATGGCGGCAACTGGCAGCAACGCCTGGCGCCCAAGCGCTCGACGCGAGGTTGAGCCGTGGCCAAGGATATCGAAAATCCATGTATTTCCGTTTGCCAGCTCAGTGGTGAACTGTGTGTCAGTTGTGGTCGCACCAAGGACGACATCAGAAAGTGGAAACGCATGAAGCGCCCGGAAAAAATGGCGGCGGCGCAGCGGGCGAGTGTGCGGTTGAAGGGGCTTCAGAAAAGGAAGGGTTGAGGGTTCCTCAGGGCCGCGCACAAACCTCTCGAACACATTCACGCAGCCACCGATGCGCCGAATCGGCATCCATCCGCGGATGCCAGAGCATCGAAATGGTGATCGGCGGCAGCTCGAACGGCAGATCGAAACTGTGCAGGCCGGTGCGCAGGTTTTGGGTATGTCGGGCAGGCACGGTGGCGATCAGGTCCGAGGCGCGAGCCAGCGCCAGGGCGGCCGAGAAACCGCCGACGACGGTGATGATTTCCCGCTGCAGTCCCAGCGCTTCCAACGCTTCATCCATCGGCCCCTTATCGACCCCGCGCCGTGAGACCAGGATGTGCCGGCCAGTGGCATAACGGGAGGCAGTGATCTCGCCCTCGCTCAGCGGATGCCCCGTGCGAACGACGCCCACGAAACGATCCTCGAACAATGCCCGGGTGCGCACTTCCGGGCTGGTCGTACCGCCGACCACACCGGTTTCCAGATCAACGGAGCCGTCGCGAAGTGCGGCGCTGTCCTTGCTCAGCTTCTGCACAAAGTGCAAACGCACGCCGGGGGCTTCCTCACTGGCGCGGGCGATCAGCGCCGGGCCGAAGTTTTCCACGAAGCCGTCACTGGTGCGCAGCGTGAATGTTCGAACCAGTTGCTTGAGGTCGAGCTGTTCGGCGGGGCGCAAAACCGCTTCGGCGTCTTGCACCAATCGACTGACGTGTTCGCGCAATTCAAGCGCTCGTGGCGTCGGCACCAGGCCGCGTCCGGCCCGGACCAGCAGCGGGTCGCCTGTCGTTTCGCGCAACCGCGCCAGCGCTCGGCTCATGGCCGACGGGCTCAGGCGCAGTCGTTGGGCGGCGCGGGCGACACTGCCTTCGGCGAGCAGCACGTCCAGGGTAATCAGCAGATTGAGATCGGGAGTGGTCATGCCGCAACGTTAGCACGGCGCGGGGCTGACATGGCGTCAAACGCATCTATCAAGTGCAAATGCTGCGCCTTCCGCCTTGTCACGCACGGGCATACGCTGCTGCTCTACCTTTCAGACGTGGCCAGACAATGAAATCCATCACTCAATCAGGTTCGGTGCGCTGGGCGCTTGCGAGTCTTTCGCTGTCGATGTTGATGCCTTCACTCGACACCAGCATCGCCAATGCGGGATTGCCGACGTTGGCCGAGGCGTTCGATGCTTCCTTCCAACACGTGCAGTGGATTGTTCTGGCGTATCTGCTGGCGATCACCACGCTGATCGTCAGCGTCGGACGGCTCGGCGACATGCTCGGCCGTCGGCGTTTGCTACTGGTGGGCATCGCCATTTTTACCCTGTCATCGCTGGTCTGCGGTGTCGCGCCGTCGCTTGGGTGGCTGGTCGGCGCCCGGGCGGTGCAGGGGCTTGGGGCGGCGATCATGCTGGCGCTGACCGTGGCGTTTGTCGGTGAGACGGTGCCGAAAGCGCAGACCGGCAGCGCCATGGGGTTGCTCGGAACGATGTCGGCGATCGGCACCACGCTGGGGCCGTCGCTCGGTGGGATGTTGATTGCCAGCGTTGGCTGGCAGGCGATTTTTCTGATCAACATACCGTTGGGTGTGCTGAACATCTGGCTCGCATATCGCTATTTGCCGGCGGATGTTCAGCGGGCGAAAGCAGGGCGGGTGGGGTTCGACAAGGCCGGCACGTTGCTGCTGGCGCTGACGCTCGCGGCGTACGCGCTGGCCATGACGATTGGGCACGGTGAATTTGGACCGCTCAATATCGCGCTGCTGCTGGCGGCTGTTTTCGGTGTTGGGCTTTTCATCTTCGTCGAGGCCACGGTCGCATCGCCATTGATCACATTAGCGCTGTTCCGCCAACAGGGATTGAGCGCCAGCCTGGCCATGAGCGCGCTCGTTTCGACGGTGATGATGGCGACGCTGGTGGTCGGGCCGTTTTATCTCTCGGGTGCGCTTGGCCTCGGCACGGCACTTGTCGGTTTCGCCTTGTCGGTCGGCCCGTTGGTGGCTGCATTGACCGGCGTGCCGGCCGGTCGCCTGGTGGACCGTTTTGGCACTCGGCGCATGACCCGTCTCGGGCTCGCGGCAATGGCGCTCGGCGCGAGTGCTTTATCAATGATGCCAGCGGGGTTCGGCCTCCTCGGTTACCTCGCGCCCATCGCGGTGATCACGGCCGGCTACGCGTTGTTTCAGGCGGCCAACAACACCGCGATCATGACTGACATCCGCCCGGACCAGCGCGGCGTGATTTCCGGCATGCTCAGCCTGTCACGCAATCTCGGCCTGATCACTGGAGCTTCGGTGATGGGCGCGGTGTTTGCGCTTGCTTCGGCGACGACAGACATCACCAGCGCGTCTCCCGCGGCCGTCGCCAGCGGCATGCGGATAACGTTTGCCGTCGCCGTGGCACTGATCATCCTGGCCCTTGCCGTGGCCCTGTTTCCACGGGCTTCAGACTGCTGCACTGTGTGCAGCAATGAACTGCAGTGAGCCTATATTGTTCATCTAAAATCGAATACCGATACTGCCTGAACATCGCGCAGTCGACGCTCATGGCGTTCAAGACATGGCTGGAGGCCAGATTTGCAGAGGGGCCGCCTTGGCTGCATGTGGACCGAAGCGAACTAAAACCTATGGGGCACGCCGATTAAATGTGGGAGCGGGCTTGCTCGCGAAGGCGGTGTGTCAGGCAACATCAGTGTTTACTGACACTCCCTCTTCGCGAACAAGCCCGCTCCAGGTTCTGCACCTGACTGCGTTCCTTTTAGTGAGCGCCTCTGATGACAGCCGCTTGCGCCGTGCGCAACGCATGCCGATTGCCACGGAACAACACCAGTGTCGCGATCAACCCCAGCACCGCCGCGCCACTGAGCCAGATCCCCGGCGCTGCCTTGTTGTCCAGCACGTGGATCAGGTACGTACAGGCCGCCGGGGTGAAACCACCGAATGTTGCGGTCGCCAGGCTGTAGGCCAAGGAGAAACCGGTCGTGCGCACTTCCACCGGCATGATCTCGGTCAGGGCCACCACCATGGCGCCGTTGTACGAGCCATACAGGAACGACAACCACAATTCGACAATCAGCAAATGGCTGAAGCTGGGGTTCGCCACCAGCCACGACAGCGCCGGATAAGCCGTGAGAATCGCCAGAATCGTCGCGCCCAGCAGCAGAGGTTTGCGGCCGATCTTGTCGGAAAGCGCGCCCATCACCGGCAGCCAGAAGAAGTTCGACAGGCCGATGCACACCGTCACCAGCAACGCATCCAGATCCGACAGATGCAGCTCGGCTTTGCCGAAGGTCGGGGTGTAGGCGGTGATCAGGTAGAACGACACCGTGGTCATCACCACCAGCGCCATGCCGGCGAGGACGATGCCGAAGTTCTGACCGATCGAGCGGACGATGTCCCGCAGGGTAGGGCGGTGTTTGCGTGCCTGGAATTCCGGGGTTTCTTCCAGCGAACGGCGGATCACGAAGATCGCCGGCACGATCATGCAGCCGATCAGGAACGGCACGCGCCAGCCCCACTCACCCATTTGGTCGGGGCTCAGCCAGTGGTTCAAACCCACGCCGAGCAGGCCGGCGAATACCACCGCGGCTTGCTGGCTGGCGGACTGCCAACTGACGAAGAAGCCTTTGCGACCCGGTGTGGAAATTTCGGCGAGGTACACCGACACACCACCCAGTTCCAYGCCTGCTGAAAAGCCCTGCAACAGACGACCGAACAATACGATCAGCGGCGCCGCGACGCCCAGCGTGGCATAACCCGGCACACCGGCAATCAGCACCGTGCCGGCGGCCATCAACGCCAGTGTGATGATCAGGCCTTTGCGGCGGCCGTGGCGGTCGATGTAGGCACCGAGGAAAATCGCCCCCAGCGGACGCATCAGGAAACCGGCCCCGAAAGTGGCCAGAGACAGCATCAGGGAAGCAAACGCGCTATCGGCGGGAAAGAAGGTTTTGGCAATGGCCGTGGCGTAAAAGCCGTAGACCATGAAGTCGAACATTTCGAGAAAGTTACCGCTGACAACGCGAAAAATCGCTTTGCCTTTGCTCGTATTGGAAGACATGTGTAGGTACTCACTCTGGTCGATCTTGTTTGAAAGCGCTGCACCTATGTGGCGAGGGAGCTTGCTCCCGTTCGATTGCGCAGCAATCGTAAAACCGGTCACCGCTATCGCGAGCAGGCTCGCTCCCATGCGCTCTGAAGCCCATAATGGCGGGCGCGGTTTTGAGGGGAGATGAAGATTTGTTAACTGGACGGTGG
>NZ_JBFTMK010000317.1:0-5853 GCF_056396965.1 Pseudomonas sp. 05N434 | reverse complement strand
GTTAAGCAGGGCCACCGGCACCGGCGAGCCAATGCCCATCAGGTTGTGACTGACAAAACGGGCGGCCTGATGAATCACCCCCGGCCAATCGCTGCGTAATACCAGATGGCTGCGAAAACCTTGCCAGAAGGCCGTCAGACGCTCGATCGCACTCCGAAAATCCATCGCCCCACTGGCCAGGCTGACCGCATTGATCGCACCGGCCGAGGTGCCGACGATCACCGGAAACGGATTCGTCGCCCCCATCGGCAGCAGCTCGGCAATCGCTGCCAGCACGCCTACTTGATAGGCCGCACGAGCCCCACCGCCGGAAAGAATCAACCCTGTAACCGGTTCAGCAGGACTCATTGCAACACTCCATGGTGCTTAAAGGGATCGGTGACTCAACCGCGTTTGGCGTACAGTTTCGGCTCGCCCGGTGGGCGGCTCTTGAAGCGGCGATGCGCCCAGAGATATTGCTCCGGACATTCGCGCAACGCACCCTCCACCCATTGGTTGATCCGAATGCAATCGGCCTCTTCCGTCTCGCCGGGAAAGCCTTCGAGCGGGGCATGAATCACCAGTCGATAACCGCTGCCGTCAGCCAGGCGCTCCTGGGTGAACGGCACTACCAGCGCTTTGCCCAAGCGTGCGAATTTGCTGGTGGCGGTGACAGTCGCCGCCTGAATCCCGAACAGCGGCACGAAGATACTTTGCTTGGCGCCATAGTCCTGATCCGGTGCGTACCAGATCGCTCTCCCTGCGCGCAGCAGTTTGAGCATGCCACGCACGTCGTCGCGCTCCACCGCCAGCGAGTCGAGGTTATGCCGCTCGCGGCCTCGGCGCTGGATGAAGTCGAACAGCGGATTCTTGTGTTCGCGGTACATGCCATCGATGGTGTGTTGCTGACCGAGCAACGCTGCGCCGATCTCCAGCGTAGTGAAGTGCACAGCCATCAGAATCACGCCCTTGCCTTGCGCCTGAGCCTGTTTCAAATACTCCAGGCCTTCGACATGGGCCAGTTTCGCCAGACGCTTGCGCGACCACCACCAGCTCATGGCCATCTCGAAGAAGGYGATGCCGGTGGACGCGAAGTTTTCCTTGAGCAGGCGTTTGCGCTCGGCAGCGAATTTTTCAGGGAAACACAGCTCAAGATTGCGCTTGGCAATGCGCCGTCGGTCGCCGGCCACTCGGTACATCAATGCGCCCAGGGCGCGACCGATCGCCAGTAACGCCGGATACGGCAACTGCACAATCAGCCACAACAGCCCCAGGCCACACCACAGCGGCCAGAAACGCGGAGAAAGAAATGCTGTTCGAAATCGCGGGCGTTCCATTAAAGGTTCCGGAAAGTTAATGGCCGCGCATTCTACATCGTTCGACCCGGCTTGCGGCCTGCGGGCGTTCTCGTTATAAGTCTCGGCACTTTTAGTGACAAGCCGTTGTATGCCGACCATGAGCCAAACCGAACCGCTAGACCAAGATCCCGTGTTCCAGTTGAAGGGCAGCATGCTGGCCATTACGGTGCTGGAACTGGCCCGTAACGACCTCGAGAACCTTGATCGGCAACTGGCCGCCAAGGTCGCCCAGGCGCCCAACTTCTTCAGTAACGCGCCGCTGGTACTGGCCCTGGACAAACTCCCGGCCAGCGAAGGCTCGGTCGACCTGCCGGGATTGATGCGCATCTGCCGCCAGCATGGCCTGCGCACCCTGGCGATCCGTGCCAGCCGCATTGAAGACATCGCCGCCGCCATTGCGGTGGATCTGCCAGTGCTGCCGCCGTCCGGCGCGCGGGAACGCCCGCTCGACCCGCTCGAAGGCGTCGTAGCGAAAAAACCGGAAAAACCACCGGAGCCGACCATCAAACCGACGAAAATCATCACGTCGCCAGTACGTGGTGGCCAGCAGATTTATGCCCAGGGCAGCGATCTGGTGGTGATTTCGTCGGTCAGCCCGGGGGCGGAACTTCTCGCCGACGGCAACATCCATGTATACGGCGCAATGCGCGGTCGTGTGCTGGCCGGTGTCAAAGGTGATACGAAAGCCAGGATTTTCTGTCAGCAAATGACCGCTGAACTGGTCTCCATCGCCGGTCACTACAAGGTTTCCGAGGACCTGCGCCGCGATCCATTGTGGGGCGCCGGAGTACAAGTCAGCCTGTCGGGTGACGTGTTGAACATCATTCGGCTTTAACGGATACTGCCGCATTTTCCAAGCATCTCTAAAACGTAGCGAAACCGGCTCAAACGAAGTAGGAAAAAGGCTAAAAGCAGTGTTTACCGGGGGTAGATACCGCTCAAAACCGGATTCCAGCCAAGGCTGTCCGACTGCAGTAGTTTTTCAAGAGATGTTTTTCAGGGGCTAAACGTCCTTTTTCCTTAGGGGTAAAACACCTTGGCCAAGATTCTCGTGGTTACATCCGGCAAGGGTGGTGTGGGTAAGACCACCACCAGCGCCGCTATCGGTACCGGCCTCGCTCTGCGTGGTCACAAAACAGTTATCGTCGACTTCGACGTCGGCTTGCGTAACCTCGACCTGATCATGGGTTGCGAGCGCCGCGTGGTGTATGACTTCGTCAACGTGGTGAACGGCGAAGCCAACCTGCAACAGGCCCTGATCAAAGACAAGCGCCTGGAAAACCTCTACGTGCTGGCCGCCAGTCAGACCCGCGATAAAGACGCGCTGACCCAGGAAGGCGTAGAAAAAGTCCTGATGCAGTTGAAAGAAGACTTCGAATTCGTGGTCTGCGACTCCCCGGCCGGTATCGAGAAAGGTGCCCACCTGGCCATGTACTTCGCTGACGAAGCGATCGTCGTGACCAACCCGGAAGTCTCCTCCGTACGTGACTCGGACCGCATGCTTGGCCTGCTGGCCAGCAAGTCCCGTCGCGCCGAAAACGGCGAAGACCCGATCAAGGAACACCTGTTGCTGACCCGCTACAACCCTACGCGCGTCGTCAACGGCGAAATGCTCGGCGTCGAAGACGTCAAGGAAATCCTCGCGGTGACCCTGCTGGGCGTGATTCCGGAATCGCAAGCCGTCCTCAAGGCCTCCAACCAGGGCGTGCCGGTGATTCTCGACGACCAGAGCGACGCCGGCCAGGCGTACAGCGATGCTGTCGATCGTCTGTTGGGCAAGACCGTGGACCATCGTTTCCTCGATGTCGAGAAGAAGGGATTCTTCGAGCGACTTTTTGGAGGTAGGTAATGAACCTTTTTGACTTCTTTCGTGCCAACAAAAAGCCCAGTACCGCCTCGGTAGCGAAAGAGCGTCTACAGATCATCGTGGCGCATGAACGCGGCCAACGCAGTACGCCGGACTACTTGCCAGCCTTGCAGAAGGAACTGGTGGAAGTGATCCGCAAGTACGTCAATATCGGGTCCGATGACGTGCACGTCGCTCTGGAAAACCAGGGCAGCTGCTCGATTCTGGAACTCAATATCACCCTGCCCGATCRCTGAGTCGATCCGGCGGGAGCCACGGCGGCTCAGGGCCCTTCCATGACTGGAGGGGGCCTGAGTCGCCGTTGGCGTTTGTTACGAGGCTGTTTTAATGCCGTTGTCCAACATCCGCATCATCTATCAGGACGCCGCCGTACTGGTGGTGGATAAACCGACCCTGTTGCTCTCCGTCCCCGGACGGGCTGATGACAACAAGGACTGCCTGATTACGCGCCTGCAAGAAAACGGCTACCCGGAAGCGCGAATTGTCCATCGGCTGGACTGGGAAACCTCCGGCATCATTCTGCTGGCCCGTGACCCGGACACTCATCGCGAGCTGTCTCGGCAATTTCACGACCGCGAAACCGAAAAGGCCTACACCGCCCTGTGCTGGGGACAACCGGAACTGGACAGTGGCAGCATCGATTTGCCCCTGCGCTACGATCCGCCGACCAAGCCACGGCATGTGGTGGACCACGAATTCGGCAAGCACGCCCTGACTTTCTGGCGTGTACTGGAGCGTTGTGGCGACTGGTGCCGCGTCGAGCTGACGCCAATCACCGGCCGTTCTCACCAGTTGCGCGTGCACATGCTCTCCATCGGCCACCCGCTGCTGGGTGACGGGCTCTATGCCCATCCGCAAGCCCTGGCTGCCTGGCCACGCCTRTGCCTGCACGCGAGCATGCTGAGCTTCACTCATCCGCAAAGCGGCGAACGCCTGCGCTTCGAGTGCCCGGCGCCGTTCTAACGGCGGTGCCCAGGCTTCGGTGTCGAGGGAGCTGTTGTGGCGAGGGAGCTTGCTCCCGCTGGAGTGCGGAGCACTCCCAAAACCAGCGACCGTATTCTGTCGGGCACACCGCGCAAGCAGGATTTGCGGCCGCTGCGCCGCCGAGCGGGAGCA
This sequence comes from Pseudomonas sp. 05N434, assembly GCF_056396965.1. Taxonomy (NCBI): domain Bacteria; kingdom Pseudomonadati; phylum Pseudomonadota; class Gammaproteobacteria; order Pseudomonadales; family Pseudomonadaceae; genus Pseudomonas; species Pseudomonas sp. 05N434. Next base: position 1,533 of record NZ_JBFTMK010000317.1, on the reverse strand, counting down.
AGCTCCCTCGCCACATTAAATCTCACGCGCCGCCAACATCAGGCCCGCCGCACTTTGCGCTTTCAATACGTTAAACTGGCGCCACTGCTGTCTGGAGCTTCTTATGCGCGAAGAGTTGAACCAAGGCCTGATCGACTTCCTCAAGGCCTCCCCTACCCCGTTCCATGCCACCGCCAGCCTTGTCCAACGCCTGGAAGCGGCCGGTTTTGTGCGCCTCGACGAGCGCGAACCATGGACCACCGAAGCCAATGGCCGTTACTACGTCACCCGTAACGACTCTTCGATCGTCGCGTTCAAAATGGGCCGTCATTCGCCCCTGCATGGCGGCATTCGCCTGGTCGGCGCGCACACCGACAGCCCGTGCCTGCGGGTCAAACCCCAGCCGGAACTGCAACGCCAGGGCTTCTGGCAATTGGGCGTCGAAGTCTATGGCGGTGCACTGCTGGCGCCGTGGTTCGACCGCGATCTGTCGTTGGCCGGCCGCGTGACCTTCCGTCGCGATGGTAAGGTCGAGAGCCAGTTGATCGACTTCAAGGCTCCCGTTGCAATCATTCCGAACCTGGCCATTCACCTCAACCGTGAAGCCAACATGGGCTGGGCGATCAATGCCCAGACCGAACTGCCGCCGATTCTCGCGCAATTCGCCGGTGACGAACGCGTGGACTTCCGCGCCGTGCTCACCGATCAGCTGGCCCGCGAACATGGCCTGAATGCCGATGTGGTGCTCGATTACGAGCTAAGCTTCTACGACACCCAAAGCGCCGCGGTCATTGGACTGCATGGCGATTTCATCGCGGGCGCCCGCCTGGACAACCTGTTGTCGTGCTACGCCGGCCTGCAAGCATTGCTGACGACTGAAACCGACGAAACCTGCGTGCTGGTCTGCAACGATCACGAAGAAGTCGGTTCCTGCTCGGCCTGTGGCGCTGACGGTCCGATGCTTGAGCAAACCCTGCGTCGCCTGTTGCCCGAAGGGGATGAATTCGTACGGACCATTCAGAAATCCCTGCTGGTCTCGGCCGACAACGCCCACGGCGTGCACCCGAACTACGCCGACAAGCACGACGCCAACCACGGCCCGAAACTCAATGCCGGCCCGGTAATCAAGGTCAACAGCAACCAGCGCTACGCCACCAACAGCGAAACCGCCGGGTTCTTCCGTCATTTGTGCATGGCCGAAGAAGTACCGGTGCAGAGCTTCGTGGTGCGCAGCGACATGGGCTGCGGCTCGACCATCGGCCCGATCACCGCCAGCCACCTGGGCGTGCGCACCGTGGACATCGGCCTGCCGACATTCGCCATGCACTCGATCCGCGAGCTGTGCGGTAGCCATGACCTGGCACACCTGGTCAAAGTGCTGAGCGCGTTCTACGCCTGCCGCGAGTTGCCATAACCCTTGTAATTAAAAGGCAACTTTTGTGGCGAGGGAGCTTGCTCCCGCTCGGCTGCGAAGCAGTCGTAACTTGGCAAACTCGGTCTGGCTGATTAGCCGATGTTGCTTTGTTTTGGGGCTGCTTCGCAGCCCAACGGGAG
>NZ_JBFTMK010000316.1:0-5863 GCF_056396965.1 Pseudomonas sp. 05N434 | reverse complement strand
GAACAACCCTGAGTACGCTCAGAACCTGGGTCGCGAGCGCTCTGCGCTGGCCCAGATCGTAGAAACCCTCGATGAAATGTCCAGCGGTCTGGCCGATGCCAAGGACCTGCTGTTGATGTCTGCCGAGGAAGAAGACCAGGCCGCCGTCGACGACGTAGCCCTTGAAGTGGAGCGCCTGCGCGAAGCCCTCGAGAAGCTCGAATTCCGTCGCATGTTCAGCGGCGAGATGGACCAGAACAACGCCTACCTGGACATCCAGGCCGGCTCCGGCGGTACCGAGGCCCAGGACTGGGCCAACATCCTGCTGCGCATGTACCTGCGCTGGGCGGATAAACGCGGTTTCGACGCGACCATCATGGAATTGTCGGCCGGTGAAGTCGCCGGTATCAAAGGCGCGACCGTGCACATCAAGGGCGAATACGCCTTTGGCTGGCTGCGTACCGAAATCGGCGTGCACCGTCTGGTGCGCAAGAGCCCGTTCGACTCCGGCAACCGTCGTCACACCTCGTTCTCGGCCGTGTTCGTGTCGCCGGAAATCGATGACAACATTGAAATCGACATCAACCCGTCGGACCTGCGCATCGACACCTACCGCTCCTCCGGTGCCGGTGGTCAGCACGTAAACACCACCGACTCGGCCGTACGGATTACTCACGTACCGACCAACACCGTGGTCAGCTGCCAGAACGAACGCTCCCAGCACGCCAACAAAGACACCGCGATGAAAATGTTGCGGGCGCGCTTGTACGAGCAGGAAGTGCAGAAACGCAACGCCGCCTCCCAGGCCCTGGAAGACACCAAGTCGGACATCGGCTGGGGTCACCAGATCCGTTCGTACGTGCTCGATGCCTCGCGGATCAAGGATCTGCGCACCAACATCGAACGCAGCGACTGCGACAAGGTGCTCGACGGCGACATCGACGAATACCTGGTGGCGAGCCTGAAACAAGGGCTGTAAGGCACGCCCTACAGCGATCCCCAGCCGAAGGCTGGGGGCAACGAATCTGTGATGGAATTTTTAAAGACATGAGCGACCTACAACTCGACCCGCAAGCCCTGCAACAGGAAGAAAACTCCCTGATCGCCCTGCGCAAGGAAAAGCTTGCTGCCGAGCGCGCCAAGGGCCAGGCCTTCCCCAACGACTTCCGCCGCGACGCCTACTGCGAAGACTTGCAGAAGAAGTACGCGGACAAGACCAAGGAAGAGCTGGCAGAGGCTGCGATCCCGGTCAAGGTTGCCGGTCGTCTCATGCTCAACCGTGGCTCGTTCATGGTGATTCAGGACATGTCCGGGCGCATCCAGGTTTACGTCAACCGTAAAACCCTGTCCGAAGAGACCCTGGCCGCGGTGAAAACCTGGGACCTGGGCGACATCATTGCCGCCGAAGGCACCCTGGCCCGTTCCGGCAAAGGCGACCTGTACGTTGAAATGACCAACGTGCGCCTGCTGACCAAATCCCTGCGCCCGCTGCCGGACAAGCACCATGGCCTGTCCGACACCGAGCAGCGCTACCGCCAGCGTTACGTCGACCTGATCGTCAACGAAGACGTGCGCCAGACCTTCCGCGTGCGTTCGCAAGTGATTGCGCACATCCGCAGCTTCCTGATGAAGCGTGACTTCCTGGAAGTCGAAACGCCGATGCTGCAAACCATTCCGGGCGGTGCGGCGGCCAAGCCGTTCGAAACTCACCACAACGCGCTGGACATGCAGATGTTCTTGCGCATTGCGCCGGAGCTGTACCTCAAGCGGCTTGTTGTTGGCGGGTTTGAAAAAGTCTTCGAAATCAACCGCAACTTCCGTAACGAAGGCGTTTCGACCCGGCACAACCCCGAGTTCACCATGCTCGAGTTCTACCAGGCCCACGCTGACTACGAAGACAACATGGACCTGACCGAGGAACTGTTCCGCGAACTGGCGCAGCTGGTTCTGGGCAGCACCGACGTGCCTTACGGCGACAAGGTGTTCCACTTCGGCGAGCCGTTCGTGCGCCTGTCGGTGTTCGACTCGATCCTCAAGTACAACCCTGAACTGACCGCTGCCGACCTGAACGACATCGACAAGGCCCGCGCCATCGCCAAGAAGGCCGGCGCCAAGGTGCTCGGTTTCGAAGGCCTGGGCAAACTGCAGGTGATGATTTTCGAAGAACTGGTCGAGCACAAGCTGGAACAGCCGCACTTCATTACCCAGTACCCGTTCGAAGTGTCGCCGCTGGCCCGTCGTAACGACGAGAACCCGAACGTCACCGACCGTTTCGAACTGTTCATCGGCGGCCGTGAAATCGCCAACGCCTACTCCGAGTTGAACGACGCGGAAGACCAGGCTGAGCGCTTCATGGCACAGGTGGCCGACAAGGACGCTGGCGACGATGAAGCCATGCACTACGACGCCGACTTCGTTCGTGCGCTGGAGTACGGCATGCCGCCGACCGCCGGTGAAGGGATCGGCATCGACCGTCTGGTGATGTTGCTGACCAACTCACCGTCGATTCGCGACGTGATCCTGTTCCCGCACATGCGCCCGCAAGCGTAAATGTTTCAATTAAAAAGCCGCCTAAAACAGGCGGCTTTTTATTGCCTGTCTGGTACAAACGTATCAATTGGTTACTTTTGACGTTAGAGAGGAATACCTGTCGTGAATCGTGCAATTGCTCAAGAAGGTGCAGCGGATATCGCCACTGCGGTCGCTGAAAGTGTTCAGTACCAGGGCCGCAAGGCCAGCCGACAGGGCAGCGAACAGCGTCGACAGGACATTCTCGACGCGGCGATGCGCATTGTCGTGCGCGATGGCGTGCGGGCCGTGCGGCACCGTGCGGTGGCAGCCGAGGCCTGTGTGCCGCTGTCGGCCACCACTTACTATTTCAAGGACATCGATGACCTGCTCACCGATACCTTCGCCCAATACGTGGAGCGCAGCGCGGCATACATGGCCCGGTTGTGGGCCAGCAACGAAGGCCTGTTGCGCGAGATGGTTGTCAGCAGTGATGGCACCGCCGAGTCGCGCTCACAGCTGGCGGACGATATCGCACGGCTGATGGCTGACTATGTTCATCGGCAATTGATCAATCGCCGCGAGCACCTGATGGCCGAGCAAGCCTTCCGCCAGGAAGCGTTGCTCAACCCGCGTCTGGCGTTGTTGGTGCGTTCCCATCAACAAATTCTCTTGCAGGGCACCTGCCAGCTTTTCGAAGTATTGGGTTCCCGCGAGCCACAACAAGATGCCAAAGTGTTGACGGCGATTGTCGGACGGATGGAATATCAGGGCCTGCTCAACGATGCCGAGCCTGTTGCCGAAGAGGAAATGCTCGGCATCCTGACCCGCTACATGCACCTGGTACTGGCGTCGGTGTAACCCCTTGTGGGACTCAACCCTGTGGGAGAGTGGCCAGTAGGGGGCATCGTGTGTCGATAGGGAGTGTTGAATGAAAGCCTGGCGTGTCGTGGTGATCGCCTTGTCGTTCCTGCTGCTCAGTGGCTGCCTGGTGACCTTCAAGGAGTCGCTGCCCGCCAGCGAGTCCGCGCCCAAAGGGTTGCTCGGCAAATGGGCCAGCACCAATGCCTGGGGCGAGCCGATGAACCTGGAACTGACACGCGTCGGCGACAATCACTACCAGGCGGTCAGCTACTTCAAGGCCAAACCCCATGAGCGCGAAGCCTATCCTTTCACGGTGTCGCGCCATGGCAATCGCTGGTATCTGTCGGCGAAGGTGCCGGCGCAGTTCGGCGGGCATTTCACCATCGCCGGTTTCGAGCTCAACGATAAGCACGAACTGGTGGTCTACAACCTCGACCTTGAGCAGATCAGACAGGCCATGGGGCAAGAAGCCCTCAGTGGCGAAGGCTTTCAGACTGAAGATGGCGATGGGGTGTTGATCAACAACAGCCTGGATCAGGTATTCGCCTACCTCGACGACCCGGCCAATTCCGATGTCTTCGTCGAAGCGGTACGCTATCAGCGCCTGGCCAAAACCAAATAAACCCAGCACGTAACAGCTTTACTACAGGAGTCTCGGGTGGACGAATACCAGCAGACGATACGCATGTTGTCCGATCGCATAGTGCTGGCGCAGACGCCGATTCGCATTCTGGATGCGGTCAAGTGGGATGACAGTATTCGCAAGGGGTTCCTCAAGGGCAAGGGCAAGGAAATGCCGGCCGTGGACCGCGACTACTACCTCAATCGACCGCTGTCGTTCGACTCCAGCAAAGTGAAGCTGGAGTTCCAGAACATCGAGCGCGACATCACTCGGCAACTTGGCCAGTTCAACCCGGTCGGGCAGATCATGCGCCGCATGTGCAAGGAATACCGCATGGTGGTGCGCATGCTTGAAGCGCGCGGCACCGAGGATTTCGGGTTGATTTCCCAGGAGTTGTACGGCGCGGCGTCCGATGCGTTTCACGCCGGCGACCCGACCCTGGCCGACCTGGGGCTGATGCTCTCCGATTACCTGAACAACATCGACGGCCGTGGCGACCTCAAGGACGAACCGAAAGTCCTCACCGCCAAGGAAGCCGTCGACCTGCTGCAACATCGGTTGAACAAGGTGTTTGGCGAAAACGAGGAAACCATCCGGGTGTTCGAGTCCGACGGGATCGTCGCCGACGCGGCGGCCGGCGCCGACTACATCAAGATCCGCACCGACGCGATGTTCAACAATCGCGACGTGCGTGCGCTGGAAGTCCATGAAGGGCTGGTGCATGTGGGCACCACCCTCAACGGCCTGAATCAGCCGATCTGTACGTTCCTGTCCAAGGGCCCGCCGTCGTCCACCGTGACTCAGGAGGGCCTGGCGATCCTGATGGAAATCATCACCTTCGCCTCCTACCCGAGCCGCTTGCGCAAACTGACCAACCGCACCCGCGCCATTCATATGGTGGAGGAGGGCGCGGACTTCTTGCAGATCTTTGAGTTCTTCCGGGCTCAGGGCTTTGAAATGGCCGAAAGCTACGGCAATGCCAGTCGGGTGTTCCGCGGCTCGGTGCCGAATGGTCTGCCATTTACCAAAGACTTGTCCTACCTCAAGGGCTTTATCATGATTTACAACTACATTCAGTTGGCCGTGCGCAAAGGCAAGCTGGAGCAGATACCGCTGTTGTTCTGCGGCAAGACTACGCTGGAGGACATGCGGACCTTGCGCCAATTGGTGGACGAAGGCCTGGTGGTGCCGCCCAAGTACCTGCCCGAGCAGTTCCGCGACATGAACGCGTTGTCGGCGTGGATGTGCTTCTCCAACTTCCTCAACCACCTGAGCCTGGACCGGATCGAAGCGGATTACTCCAATATCCTTTGATTCAGATCATTCCCACGCTCTGCGTGGGAATGCCGCCATGGACGCTTCGCGTCCACTGTGACGCAGAGCGTCACGGTATGCACTCCCACGCGGAGCATGGGAACGATCACCCACATTGAGGCTTCACCGGATGAGAATCCTCGGCATCTTCTGCCTGCTCCTGGCCCTCGGCGGTTGCAGCTCTTTGCTGTTCTACCCCGAGCCCGGCCAGCCGTTCACCCCGGAAAAAGCCAAGCTCGACTATCGCGACGTCACCCTGACCACTGCCGACGGCCTCAAGCTGCATGGCTGGTGGCTGCCGGCGAAAAAAGGCGTCGAAGTCAAAGGCACTGTGCTGCATCTGCACGGTAACGGCGGCAACCTGGCGTGGCATCTGGGCGCGAGCTGGTGGTTGCCGAAGCAGGGCTATCAGGTGTTGCTGGTGGACTATCGCGGGTACGGATTGTCCGAAGGTAAGCCGGCGTTGCCGGAGATTTATCAGGACATCGACGCCGCCTTCACATGGCTCGACCAGGCGCCGGAGGTCAAGGGCAAGCCGTTGATCCTTCTCGGTCAGAGCCTTGGCGGTTCGATGGC
>NZ_JBFTMK010000315.1:0-12667 GCF_056396965.1 Pseudomonas sp. 05N434 | reverse complement strand
GTGCGTGGACTGCGGCGGTAAGAAAAGAAGCGAGGATCAGTCACGGTACAGAATCCGCCGCCATAAACAGCGGTAACCCCGCGAGCGGCCAGACGTAAACGCGCCAGTTCATAGATGTCGGCCATGAACTTGCCGGCATTCTGGCTCGGCACGAAGGCTTTGGCTGCTTCAGGCAATTGCTGGACGAAGGTTTCGCGCACTTCCGGGCCGACTTCAAAGGCTTGAGGGCCAATGGCCGGGCCGAGCCAGACCAGTACGTCTTCGGGCGGTACATCCAGGCTGTCGAGGGTCGCTTCCAGCACACCCGCCGCCAGCCCGCGCCAACCGGCATGGGCGGCAGCGACGCGGGTGCCGGCACGGTCGCAAAACAGCGCAGGAAGGCAGTCGGCGGTCATCGCTGTGCAAGCGATACCGGGTGTTGCCGTCCAGCTGGCGTCGGCAGTGGCTACCAGGTTTGGGTCCGCTTGGGTCACGACAATGCCGTGAACCTGTTGCAGCCAGGCCGGCTGAATCGAGAAACGATCGGTGAGACGACGGCGGTTTTCGGCGACGGCTTCAGGGCTGTCGTCAACGTGATCGCCGAGGTTGAGGCTGTCGAACGGCGCCAGACTGACRCCGCCCGCACGGGTGGTAACGCAGGCTTTGACGCTGGCCGGCGCGGGCCAGTCAGGCGTCAGCCAGGTCATCCGATGAACGCCTCGCGGTCTTGCTTGAGCAGCGACAGCAACCAGACGAAGTCATCCGGCAGTGGCGATTCCCAGCTCATGCGTTTACCGGTGGTCGGATGATCCAGCTCCAGGAACCGCGCATGCAGCGCCTGACGCGGGAAATTCTTCAGGGATTCGACCATGGTCACGCTGGCGGCCGGTGGAATACGGAAACGACCGCCGTAGGCAGGATCTCCGACCAACGGGTAGTTGATGTGCGCCATGTGCACGCGAATCTGGTGCGTACGACCGGTTTCCAGCTTCACTCGCACATGAGTGTGGGAGCGGAAACGCTCGAGCACGCGGTAGTGACTGACGGCTTGCTTGCCACCTTCCATCACCGCCATGCGCTGGCGTTGCTGGCCGTGACGACCGATCGGCGCGTTGATCTTGCCGCCTGCGGTCACTACACCAATCACGATGCACTCATAGATCCGGCTGACGCTGCGGCTCTGCAATTGCGTGACCAGCTGTGTCTGCGCCTGAATGGTCTTGGCCACCACCATCAGACCGGTGGTGTCCTTGTCCAGGCGATGCACGATACCGGCGCGGGGCACATTGATGATGTCCGGCACGTGGTGCAGCAAGGCGTTGAGCAAGGTGCCGTCGGCGTGACCGGCGGCCGGATGCACCACCAGGCCCGCAGGCTTGTTGATCACCAGGATGTCGTCGTCTTCATAGACGATGTCCAGCTCGATGTCTTGAGCGATCCATTCGCCCTGAGCTTCCTGCTCGGCAGTCAATTCAAGAATGGCGCCACCGTGAACGATGTCTCGCGGGCGGATAACCGCCCCATCCACAGTCAGGCGGCCGTCTTTGATCCAGGCGGAAAGGCGCGAGCGCGAGTGCTCAGCGAATAATTGTGCGGCGACTTGATCGAGGCGTTGGCCGCCMAATTCGGACGGCACCTCTGCGCGAAGTTCAATTTTATCGGACATGCTCAGACTAGGCGTCGGCRCAGCCTTTGGTTTCGGCTGCGCGCTTGTGGTTAAATACGGCGTCTTTTGCCCCGAGGCTTTTCAACGGGGCACTCATCATAACAGGACGGCCCCGCCCAAGACAGCGGCCGTCATAGGGACGCAAGCCGCCATGCAAGTGAAACACCTGCTGCTGATCGCCATCCTCGCATTGACCGCTGCTTGCTCATCGAAGGAAGTCGTAGACGAAAACCTGAGCGAAGTCGAGCTGTACCAGCAGGCTCAGCACGATCTGGACAACAATAGCTACACTGCCGCCACAGCCAAGCTGAAGGCCCTGGAGTCGCGTTATCCGTTCGGTCGCTATGCCGATCAGGCTCAACTCGAGCTCATCTACGCCAACTACAAGAACTCCGAGCCTGAGGCTGCGAAGTCCGCCGCCGAGCGATTCATTCGTCTGCACCCGCAGCACCCGAACGTCGATTACGCCTACTACCTCAAGGGTCTGACCTCTTTTGACCAGGACGTCGGCCTGCTGGCGCGCTTCCTGCCACTGGACATGACCAAGCGTGACCCGGGCGCTGCCCGCGACTCCTACAACGAGTTCGCCCAGCTGACCAGCCGCTACCCGAACAGCCGCTACGCGCCGGACGCCAAGCAGCGCATGATTTACCTGCGCAACCTGCTGGCGGCCTATGAAATCCACGTTGCCGACTACTACCTGACCCGTCAGGCCTACGTTGCCGCCGCCAACCGTGGCCGTTATGTAGTGGAAAACTTCCAGGAAACCCCATCGGTCGGTGACGGCCTGGCGGTGATGACCGAAGCCTACCAGCGCCTGCACCTGGACGAACTGGCTGCGACCAGTCTCGAAACCCTGAAACTCAACTACCCGAACCACCCGAGCCTGGTGAACGGTCAGTTCGTGCCATCGGTAGCCGAAGCCGACAACCGTTCGTGGCTGAGCAAGGCCACCCTGGGCCTGATCGAATCCCGTCCGCCACTGCCGCCGGGCGAAACCCGCGCCAACCAGGATGTGCAGAAGCAGTTCCAGGATGCCAAGGACGCGATTCCGAACGAGCTCAAGCCTAAAGATGAAAACGGCGATGTGATCGAAGAACCGGAACCCGAGTCCAGCAACACCGACCGTTCCTGGTTCAGCCACATGACCTTCGGCCTGTTCGACTGACATAGAGATGTTGTACCGGGAAGGCGCCTTTCGAGGCGCCTTTTTTATTGCCGGATTTTTGGGTGAACGTATTGCGCTGTGCGCTTGACCCGTCCTTGGCTAAACTGCCAATTCATTAATCAAAAAGCAGCTCACCATGCTTCGTCTATTGTTCTGGATCGCCCTGATTGCCGCTGCCGTATGGTTCTGGCGCAAGTTCAAGGGCCCGACGTCGGTCGCCAATATGCCGCGCGAGCAAGATGCTCCACCCATGGTTCGCTGTGCTCATTGCGGCGTACACCTGCCCCGCGACCGCGCGTTGAAACTCGAACAACAGTGGTATTGCAGCCAGGCTCACCTTGAGCAAGGCCCGGGCTCAAGTGATCGCTGAGACGCCCAGCCCAGGCAACAAACAGGCCCAGCGACTGCTGCGCCTCTATCACCTCTACCGCTTAAGCGTCGGCATCACCCTGGTGCTGTTGATCTCCAGCAACATGGACAACCAGTTGCTGAAGTTCGCCAATGACGACCTGCTGCGCAACGGCAGCTGGTTGTACCTGGTGCTGAATATCCTGCTGGTGGTCTTTCTGGGGAACACCCGACGCCCCGCGCAGCTGTTCGGCCTGGCGCTGGTCGATGTCCTGCTGCTGTGCGGCCTGTTCTATGCCGCGGGCGGCATGGCCAGTGCCATCGGCAATTTGCTGATCGTCTCAGTAGCCATCAGCAATACCTTGCTGCGCGGGCGTGTCGGTCTGCTGATCGCAGCGGTCGGTGCCCTTGGCATCGTGGGTTTGAGCTTCATCCTGAGCTTCAACCACCCCGCCAGCCCCAGTGATTACCTGCAAATCGGCACCCTCGGCGCCCTGTGTTTTGCCGCGGCGCTGCTGGTGCAGGGATTGACCCGACGATTGGAGGTCAGCGAAACCCTGGCCGAACAGCGGGCCAGTGAAGTGCTCGGTCTCGAAGCCCTCAACGCACTGATCCTGCAACGCATGCGCACAGGCATTCTGGTGCTCGACAACCAGCGGCGGGTGCAACTGGCCAATCACAGCGCCTTGACCTTGCTGGGGCAGGAAAAACTGGACGGCCAGTTGATCGACGATTACTCGATACCGTTGGTCGAGCGGCTCCAACTGTGGCTCAACAATCCAACGTTGCGCCCGCAAAGCCTGCAGATCGCCAGCAACGGCCTCGAGCTGCAACCAAGCTTCATTGCCCTGGACCAAAGCCCGCACCACCAGACGCTGGTTTTTCTCGAAGACCTCGCCCAAATCGCCCAACAGGCCCAACAACTGAAACTCGCCGCCCTCGGTCGCCTGACCGCCGGGATTGCCCATGAGATCCGCAATCCACTGGGCGCCATTAGTCATGCCGCGCAGTTACTGCAGGAATCCGAGGAACTGAACGGTGCGGACCGGCGTCTGACCCAGATTATTCAAGACCAATCTCAGCGCATGAATCGGGTAATCGAAAACGTCCTGCAATTGTCCCGTCGCCAGCAAACCGTGCCGCAACGGCTCGATTTGAAGCCGTGGCTGGAGCATTYCGTCGCCGAAACCCGCGAAGGCTCGAAAGAACATCAGCAGATTCACCTGCGCATCGGCTTGGGAGACTTCAAAACCCTGATGGATCCGGATCAGCTGACCCAGATTCTCGATAACCTGTTGCGCAATGCCTGGCGCCATAGCGCCCTCAAGCATGATCGGGCGCAGGCCTGGCTTGAGTTGTTTATCGACCCGGACAGCCAGTTGCCGACCCTGGAAGTCCTGGACGATGGCCCTGGCGTTGCACCGGACCAACGTACTCACTTGTTCGAACCGTTCTTCACCACCAGCAGCCAGGGTACTGGCCTGGGGCTTTATCTGTCCCGTGAGCTGTGCGAAAGCAATCAAGCCCGCCTAGACTTCAAATCACGCCAAGGCGGCGGCTGCTTTCGCATCACCTTTGCTCACGGACGGAAACAAAGTTGAACACGAGCCCACGGCAAAAAATCCTCATCGTCGACGACGAGCCGGATATCCGCGAACTCCTGGAAATCACCCTGGGACGGATGAAACTCGACACCTCCAGCGCACGCAACCTCGCAGAAGCGCAGGCGCTACTGGCACGGGATACGTTCGACCTGTGCCTGACCGACATGCGCCTGCCTGACGGCACCGGTCTGGCGCTGGTGCAGCACATCCAGCAGCGCTATGCGCAAGTGCCGGTGGCSRTGATCACCGCCTACGGCAGCCTGGAGACAGCAATAAATGCCCTCAAGGCCGGCGCCTTCGACTTCCTGACCAAACCGGTCGACCTCACCCGCCTGCGCGAACTGGTCATCAGCGCCCTGAGCTTGCCAGCGCCAGGCGGCACCAGCAGCGGCATCGACCGTCGGCTGCTGGGCGACTCGCTGCCCATGCGCAACCTGCGCAAACAAATCGACAAACTGGCCCGCAGCCAAGCCCCGGTCTACATCAGTGGCGAATCCGGCAGCGGCAAGGAACTGGTCGCCCGACTTATCCACGACCAAGGCATCGAAGACAAGCCCGGGCTGTTCCAGGCAGCCCAGGGCGGTACTTTGTTCCTCGACGAAGTGGCTGACCTACCGCTGGCAATGCAGGTCAAACTGCTGCGGGCCATACAGGAGAAAGCCGTTCGCAGCATCGGTGGCCAGCAGGAAACCGTGGTCGATGTGCGCATCCTCTGCGCCACTCACAAAGACCTCGATGCCGAAGTCGCCGCCGAACGCTTTCGCCAGGACTTGTACTACCGCCTGAACGTGATCGAGCTGCGAGTACCGTCCTTGCGCGAACGCCGCGACGACATTGAGCTTCTGGCCAACAATATGCTCAAGCGACTGGCGGCCAGCACTGGCCAGCCCCCCGCAAAACTCCACCCACAAGCCCTCGAAGCGCTGAAAAACTATCGCTTTCCTGGAAACGTGCGGGAATTGGAGAACATGCTCGAACGGGCTCACACCTTGTGCGAGAACAAACAGATCGAAGCCAGCGACCTGCGCCTGGCAGAAGGCAACTGCAACCCGGACGGCGGCGTGCCAGACCTGACACAGATCGATAATCTGGAAGCCTATCTGGAAAACGTCGAACGCAAACTCATCCTCCAGGCCCTGGAAGAAACCCGCTGGAACCGCACGGCGGCGGCCCAGCGATTGAATCTGTCATTTCGGTCGATGCGTTACAGGCTGAAGAAATTGGGGCTGGATTGAACCGTTAACAGCTCTTCTGTCAGATTCGTCCGGCCGGCGCATACGGCGCAGGGTCGATAATCGGCGCCCGCCCCAGCATCACATCGGCAAACAACTGACATGACGCCGGCGCCAGCACCAGCCCGTTACGGTAATGCCCGCAGTTGAGCCAGAGCCCGTCATATCCCGGCACCCGACCGATATAGGGGATTCCTTCAGGCGACCCGGGCCGCAACCCCGCCCAATGCCCCACCACCTCGGCATCCGCCAATGCCGGAATCAATTCCACCGCCGATGCCTTCAGGCTTTCCAGCGCCGTGTCGGTTGGCGTCTTGTCGAAGCCCTCATGCTCCAGCGTACTGCCGATCAGGATGTGCCCGTCGCGCCGGGGAATGGCATAACGCCCCTTGGCCAGGACCATGCTCGGCAGGAAGTCCGCTGCGCACTTGTAGAGAATCATCTGGCCCTTGACCGGTTCGACCGGCAGCTCCAGGCCCAGCTTTTTCAGCAAGTCACCGCTCCAGGCCCCCGCTGTCAAAACCACCTCATCACCCCGAATGGCCCCCGTCGAGGTCTGTACCCCGACCACCGCAGAACCTTCCCGGATAAATTCGCTGACCTCGCATTGTTCATGGATCGTCACGTTCGGCAACGCCAGCAAGGCGGCCTTGAGGGACTTCACCAGCCGTGGATTACGCACATTGGCCACATCGGCCATGTAGATCGCCCGCGAAAAACCGGCGCCCAATACCGGCACTGCATCGTGGGCCGCAGAGATATCCACAGCCCGCAGCGGACGGTTCTCCCGTTTGCTTCGGACGCGAGATTGAACGCCGTCAGCAGGCCAATCACCCCGCCACCGACAATCACCACTTGCTGTTGACTGCTCATGTTCTGATCCAACCGTTCTATAGACAGAGGGCGCAAAAGGCGCCCGAAAAAGGAACTCAGCGCCCCCAGCAATCCTTGGTGGCCAGGCCGGACGCGGCATTGACCATACTCCTGACACCGGTATTGGTGAGAGTGAAATCACCGCACTTGTCGCTGGCCATGGTCGAACCGGCCTTGCGTGTTGCCGTCAGCAGGAAGGTCTGATCGGTCAGGGTCGGGGTGATGGTGTAGAAATCATTGCCGGCGCTGAGGCCGGTGGCATTGGTGTAGACATTATTCTTCGAATAGAAACGCTCGAGGATCTGCGCCTGCTCGGAAAGCAACCCGGCGACTTCAGTACGGCGGCCCTTTTTTATGTACTCGGTGAGGCTCGGATAGCCAATGGTGATGACGATCCCGATGATCGCAATCACGATCATGATTTCGATCAGGGTAAAACCTCGGTTGGATCTGCGCATGCCTCACTCTCACTTACTGTATTTGTCGCCACATGATGCGACGGCCGCTGCCGCCACCGGATTTTTCCACCAGAGTGGTCACGCCACCACCGGAGTCGTTCACAATCTTGCGGGTTGCGTCATTGACGACCGCGTTCAGGGTCGGGATACCACCGGTGAAGATCACCCCGCTGGAAATCGTGTCGTTGCCGTCGACCACCCCGTCGGCATTGGTGTCGAGTACCGCGTAATTGAGCATCTTACCGCTGAACGCATCGAGTTCGACCAGTTTGCCGGTACCGAAGCTGGCACAGGGGTCCACGGTATCCACGCTGAGCGTGGTAAAAACAATTCGCCCCGATACCAGACTGGCCTGATAGATCACCCGCTCCCCCGTCAGCACGTTGTTGTATACCAGGGGCAAGTACCAGCCTTTCTTGGCCGGGTAGGTCACCTCGTTCTGGCTGGTGGTGATGAATTGCCCGGTACTGCCCGAAAACACGCCGGTCACCGCCTGCGCCTGCAAACTGGAAACAGTGATTTGTCCTGCGCCCCCCTCGGCATCCCATACCGCGTAGAACGCCTGTAGATCCTTATTGGTCTTGTCGGCAACCTCATTGAATTTGCCGGTGCCGAAAAACACCTCCTTGCCGCCCAACACGTGATCCGCCAGCAACGGTTGCGCGGTAATCGGCTGGGTCGCGCCACCTGCAGTGGTGAACAACGGCTTGCCGGAAAACGCCACGCCCCAGGTGTCAGGGGTGGTGCCACTCAAATCGAACTTCCACAACCGCCCTTTCAGATCGCCCCCGTAGGCAGCCTGCACCACATTCTGCGAGTTGACTCTGAGCTTCACCGACGACAGGCCGTTGGTGGTTTCGGTACTGTCGACCACGATTTTCTTGATCAGCGAGCCGTCGCGAATATCCACCACATACAACGCTGCCACCCCGGAGTTGCTGCCATAGCCGTTGGAGATAAACGCGGCCCAGCGACCATCGGCCAAGCGTGCCACTTCGGGGCGCGCATAGGCATAACCCAGATCATTGAAAACGTTCGTTGTATTGGCCGTGGCCGGCGCACGGACTTCCCACAGTGCTTTAGTTTCATTACCAGCCGATGCGTCGAACAATTGCAGCGCATAGAAGGTTTTGCCGCCCGCCCCCGTTCCGCCAATCGCCAGGGTTTTCCAGGCGCTGTTGAGCTGAGCATCGAACACGCCGACCTGGCCATCGACCAGAAACTTGTGGCTCACACCGTTGATGTAAGTGGGATCAGCGATGTCGTTCAGCGATGGCAGCACGCTGGAGGGCATGTAGGCATAACGCCTGACACCATTGGCCGAGTTGATGATGTTTACAAAACCGTCGTTGGCATTCACCACCAGGCTGGCATTCATGTTGGCGGCTTTGGTGGTCAGGTAAGTGCTGTAGCTGGTGTCTGCCACCAGATCGGACGCGGTTTTGTCCGTGGGTGAGGCCAGCACGAGTGGCGAATTGATGATGTCGCCGAGCAATACACTGCGAACTTTCAGCCCGGTTTTGTTGATGCCCTTGCTCCACTCCACCAGATCGTTGCCGTTGATGCCAGTGGGCAGCCCCTGGTTGAGGGCGGTCTGCTGCGCCGCAGAGAAATTGCTGTAAGCCAGGGTGACCGCGGCGTTGGTTTGCGTGTTCCAGGACTGGTAGATCGGCGCAGTGGCGCCGGGCACGATGGTGGTGTCGGTCGTCCACAGCACAGCGGCGGTGTTAACCGCGCCCGCCGACGTGAAGCCAAAGGACTTGATCGTACCCCGCCAGTCCTTGGGATCGTAACTGGTCTGGAAATAGCTCGAGTTGCTGGTCAGGGTCGTGCCGCTGGCCACGCCACTGCCACCTGAGCCGGCCTTGGAAGTGATGTCGCTCAGGGCGGCAGACAGTGCATTGTTAAGTCCCGCACTGTCGTTCGCCTGGTAATACTTGCCCTGCCCATAGGTCGCGGCATCCGCCAACATCTGGTTTGCAGCGGTGAAACCCACGGTATAGGTGTTCATGTTCTGCTTGGGAAAATCCAGGGCGTTCCAGCTTTTACCCGCGGCATCGGTTCCCGTGGAACGCATGTCGATATCGAAGGCGAACTTGGCAATGTCATCCAGGTACAGGGTGTCGCCCTCATCGTCGCCTGAGGGATCGGTACCATCGTTACTGCTGATCCCGTCCCAGTTCGGTAACTGGCTGCCACCCAGCGGATCATCGGTCGGAAAGGTTCGGTCATAGGTCGGCAGACCATCGGTGATCACCACCCCGTAGTTTTTCTGGCAACGGTACTGAATCGGACTGGTATAGGTGTCGGGCGTCGAGTTGTTGTACGGCGCCATGCCACGGAAATAACGAGTGATCTCGTAATAGGCTTCCGCCAGCGGCGTATTGGCTTGCGCGCTCAGCTCGTCGATCCCGGCGATCAGTGAGGTGTAATTGGTATCGGCCTGAGCCTGGGTCACAGTGCCACTGACCGCCGACAAATCGCTGATCGAGCGGGCGATGTAACCGCCGTCATTCTTATGGTTGCCGACCGCCAGGTTGAACGTCGACAGGCCGATGCGCAGCGAACGGTTATTGGCCACCAACGTCTTGGAAACGTTGCGCGCCACGTTCATCCGGTAATCGTTGGGGATCGAGCCGTCGGTGAAGTCCCGGTCAGTGTTGTTGGCCAGGCTGATCAGGTAGGACAAATAATTCGCCGTATACCGCGTGTCCTCGCTTCCCACCGGATCGGGAAGCTTCAGGCAAAGCGAATCCAGACCGAGAAGGCTGTTTTTATAAAAACCGTACCATCCGGCCTTCGAGCATGTTCCATGATTCAAACTCGACAAGGCGATATTGTTATCGGTCATGTCCAGGTCGCGGCCTTTGTTGCACGAACCATTGGAGAGGCAAATCGTCACCGGGGTGCGTGCGACCGTCGGGTCGAAGCCGGCCGCCCAGATAATGTTGTTCATACTCCCCGAGTCATCGAGCAGCAGCATCACATTGGCAGGCACGGCGGCGGCGCTCAACAGCGGAGAATCCGAGGGCGTGAAGGCGTAGGTCGGCGCTGCCAGGTAAAGGCTCRAGACCGCGCCGCAGAGCAGCTGCAGTAACCAATGGCGCCAGCCTGTGCGGGTCTCAGTACTTCGCATAAATACTCTCCACCACACTGCGCGAGCTGCCCGCGATGCCCACGGCGGTCACCCGATAAAGGGTTGCCGACGTGTTGCTCGGCACATTCACGGCAGTCAGGGTAGTGCCGATGTTCTGCACTCCATAAAAGCCGCTACCGGAGGCGATCCAGTTCACCCCCGAGGTGGAGTTGAACCCGGCGGCGGTGATGACCGACGCCTCGGCCGGCGGTGCGCACTGGCTGGTGCCACTGCAGACCGGCAACGAGTAGGAGTTCAGTTGCACCGCGCTTTCACCGACCCGCAACGCCGCTTCCGCGCCCTGGAACGACTGGTTGCGCAGGATCACGCTGCTGGTCATTTTCTCCTGCAACGTGGCGCTCTGCATCGACGAGAGACCGATCAATGTCAGCACCAGGAGAAACACCAGGCTGACCAACAGCGCCATGCCGCGCTGGGCGTGATATGTCATGGACGCACGACTCATCGGCCCTCCCCTCATTGCAACCGGTTGCGCAAGGCGGCAACTACGTTGAAGGTTTGATTGCGGACCCGGTTGTTCGGGTCGGTGAGGGTCAGCGTCAGCCGCACACTGCGGATTCGCGCCGGATCGGACGGATTACTGCTGTAACTGGAGGCGGCTGTATCCGTGGCCGAACTGGCGATACCGAAGCTCACGCCAAAGGCACTGACGTTGTTTACCAGCACCGCCTGAGTCGGCGTGCCAGTGCCGGAGCCCATCAGCAGTTGGTTGTTGCTGAAGCTGTAGACCAGCCGCCGGATCGGAAACGCCAACTGCCCCGATGCCGGCGTGCGTAAACCGGTGTAGGCCGTCGCAGTATTTCGGCAGTCGGAAACCACCGTCCAGGTCGGCACTCCGCCACTGCCGCCGACATCTGCGGTGACCAGAGTCAATTTGAGGTTGGCATTGTCCCAACTGATCGGTGTGAGCAGGCTGGCATTGAAATCCCCCGCCGAGCTGGCGTCGGTAATCGTACCCAGGCAACCAAACATGCCGACCATGCGAATTTCCTGAATCATCTTGCTCAGGACGAACCGCGCATCTTCCTGCATGCCGGCAGCTGTGTTCTGGCTGACATAGGTGTTTTTGGCGGCGATGAAAATCTGCGCCACACCCAGGACCACGATCAGGCTCA
This sequence comes from Pseudomonas sp. 05N434, assembly GCF_056396965.1. Classification (NCBI taxonomy): domain Bacteria; kingdom Pseudomonadati; phylum Pseudomonadota; class Gammaproteobacteria; order Pseudomonadales; family Pseudomonadaceae; genus Pseudomonas; species Pseudomonas sp. 05N434. The sequence continues at coordinate 1,067 of NZ_JBFTMK010000315.1, read as the reverse complement.
ACGCCAGGGCGATCAGCAATTCGATCAGACCGAAGCCTCTGCTGGTTCTGTTCATGGTGTCGTCACCGGATCAACGGTGGCACGGCTGGTGAGGACAAAACTGCGGCGCGAATCGGCGATATTGGCGGCCCGGGAGTCGTCCCAGGTAATGGTGATGGTGTATACCCGCTGGTTGCGGACGATGCTGCCGGTGGCCGTGGCGCCGCCGAAATTGACGATATTGGTGGTGAAGTCGTAGAGGTCCTGATCCCGGGCCACGCTCAAGTTGCCCGAGGTCGGCGGCGTGACGGTGTAATCGGCGCCGGAATTGGCGCGAATGCGGTCCATCATGTCGTAGGCGATAAAACTCGCCTGGCTGGTCATCCGTGAGCTGTCGGTGTACTTCAGCGCATTGAGCTGAATCGCCGCCGCGCCCAACAGACCCACAGCCAGCACCAACAACGCGACCAATACCTCGATCAGCGTCATGCCCTCCTGTGCACGCTTGCTCCAACCCCTCATCCGCAACTTCCACCCAATAGAATTCGTCCGTTCAAACACACATTCAGCGTCCTGCTTTGCGCCCCCAGCACATAACTGATCACCACCGCCGTGGACGGCGCTGCCAAGCCGCCGAGATTGTTGAAATCAATCGCGGTCACTCCTGAGGTTAGCGTCAGAGTTGCTCCGCTGCTCATCGCTGGAACAACCCGCAATACATTGGCCGGATTGCCAGTACCGTCATAAACGCTCAGCTCGCCGGTCCAGACACTGCCGCCGGCCGTCGGGCGAACCCGAGTGGTGAAGCCCCGATCAATCGCCTCAAGCCGCGCGTAATTGAGTGCCCGTTGCAAGTCGCCGACCTCGGTGTCGGCCTTGTTGCTTTGCACCGAGCGGGTGAACGCCGGAACGGCCAGTGTAATCAGGATCAGAAACACCGCGAGCGTGACCAGCAGCTCGATCAGCGTGAAACCTTTTGTACGATGATCCATCAGTGCCCTCCGTTGCCGTCGGCTATACCTGCTTCTACACGCTAGAACATTCGACCGACAGATGTACGGTTGTTTTGCCATTACTCGCGCAAGGAT
>NZ_JBFTMK010000314.1:0-7921 GCF_056396965.1 Pseudomonas sp. 05N434 | reverse complement strand
ATTCGGCACGGATCGGAGGTCGAACTCGATAACGAGCAACTTCAGGCTTTGGTACTGGGCTTGCCATGGCAACGGGTCGGTGCTGGCGGCTTGATCACAGTGTTATAACGCCTGCCATTAGCCCATCGGTTTATCGCTGCTGACTTCCGGCTCTGGCACAATCAGCGGCATGACTTCCTCGCCCAATCTCGATCAAATGACACCGGAACAGCTACGTGCCTTGGCTGAACAGGCCTTGCAGTTGCTGTCTCAGGTTGACTCGATGGGCCAGAAAATCCACCGTCTTGAAACGGTCAACGAGCAACTAGCTCTTGAGATCGCCATCCTCAAGCGACACAAGTTCGCCAAGCGCAGCGAACAGCTAAGCCCTGACCAAGGTAGCTTGCTCGACGATCTGCTCGACACTGATATCGCGGCCATCGAGGCCGAGCTGAAGGCGGTCAATCCGCCACCTGCACCGGGTGAGCTACGTCAGACCCCCAAGCGTGCGCCGCTGCCGCCGCAGTTCCCACGTACAGTGATCCGTCACGAGCCAGAAAACACTCAGTGCGTCTGCGGCTGCCAACTTCAGCGCATTGGCGAAGACGTCAGCGAGAAGCTCGATTACACCCCGGGCGTGTTCACCGTTGAGCAGCATGTGCGTGGAAAATGGACGTGCCGCAAGTGCGAAACACTGATCCAGGCGCCTGTACCGGCCCAAGTCATCGACAAGGGGATCCCGACCGCAGGCCTGCTGGCCCATGTGATGGTGGCGAAGTTCGCCGACCATTTGCCGCTGTACCGGCAGGAGAATATTTTTGGTCGGGCCGGGCTGGCGATTGCCCGCTCGACACTGGCGCAATGGGTCGGACAGACCGGTGTGCAACTTCAGCCTCTGGTCGATGCGCTACGTGAACAAGTGTTGGCCCAGGGCGTGATCCACGCCGATGAGACTCCGGTTCAGATGCTTGCGCCAAGCGAGAAGAAAACTCATCGCGCTTACGTCTGGGCCTACTGCACCACGCCGTTTTCGGCGCTCAAAGCTGTGGTTTATGACTTCAGTCCCAGTCGCGCAGGCGAGCATGCGCGCAACTTCCTTGGGCGGTGGAACGGCAAGCTTGTATGCGACGATTTCGCTGGCTACAAAGCCGGTTTCGAGAAAGGCATTACAGAAATTGGCTGCATGGCCCACGCCCGTCGCAAGTTTTTCGATCTGCACGTGGCGAACAAAAGCCAGCTGGCTGAACAAGCGCTGTACTCGATTGGCGGCTTGTACGAAGTTGAACGCCAAGCTCGGGACATGTGCGATGAGGATCGTTGGCGAATACGCCAGGAAAAGGCGGTACCGATCATCAAAACACTGCATGACTGGATGTTGGCCCAGCGCGACCTGGTGCCCAACGGATCAGCCACGGCCAAAGCCCTGGATTACAGCCTGAAACGCTGGGTGGCGCTCACGCGCTACCTAGACGACGGGGCTGTGCCCATTGACAACAACCAAGTCGAAAACCAGATCAGGCCGTGGGCACTTGGGCGCTCCAACTGGTTGTTTGCTGGGTCGCTGCGCAGCGGCAAACGAGCGGCGGCGATCATGAGTTTGAYTCAGTCAGCGCGTATGAACGGGCATGATCCGTATATGTATTTGAAGGATGTGCTAACTCGTCTGCCGACGCAGCGGGCGAGTGGGGTTACTGAGTTGCTCCCGCACAAGTGGGTGTCCGTTTAACTACGCAAGGCGTGCTTGCCGTAGCTTGAATTTTCTCGACCGTTGGATGGAGTTAAAGCGACAGAGCCATCCAAGCTCGCTTTCGCTCTTGTCGGAAAGGGCAAAAAACTTATCCCGAAAGATTAACTAAATGCATAGTTCCCGAGCCCAAAGCTTAAGGTACTTTCGGACTCGGGATAGACGATATCCAGTCGGTCAGCCAAGAGGGTACTCAGCACCTATCACTTCGGGATCAAACGGCTTGCGAGAGAATATTTTCCTGACCATTGGTGCGAAGTGCTCCAGATCTGGGGTAGGGAACGCTGGGTCAAAAGAGGCCTGATCCCAACGCTCGCAAAAATCTGCGCATAGCTGGAAGCATGGATGGTCTCTGTAGCGATCTCTCTCGTTACGGTCCCCGCCAAAGTAATGGGCATAGTAGAAGTTCTGGAACAGTCCATGATGATGCAGCACCCAGGCAACCTCGCCACGTACATAAGGTCGTATAATCGATGCCGCGTACTGAGAGTGGTTATACGGCGCGAGATCGTCACCGATGTCATGGATCAAGGCGCCTACGATCATCTCCTCATCTGCACCGTCTGCCTCAGCGCGAGCAGCCGTTTGTAAGGAATGCTCAAGACGGTTGATTTTGTAACCGCTTAGCGTAGTGGCCAACCCTTGCAGTGCATTCAGAATTCGATCAGCCAACCCTTTGTTGAACTCACTCTCCAGATGCTCAAGGAAATGGTATTCCTCGGACGTTCCATCTTTCATGCGGATGAACTCGACCTGCTCCATATCACGCGGCCTCTTCGGTTTGTTTGGATCCTTTGATAATTTCGCTCAAACGCTCACGCGGCCCGTCTAAGTCTATGTAGCATCCTTGCAGATGCCTTGCCCCTTCGGAAGGGTTGAAGCTTGTGCGGCCATGAAGGACTCGGCTGTTGTCGAAAAACATCAGCTCTCCGGCGGCTAACCGGAACCTCACCTCATAGTCTGGATGATTGAACAATTCGGCCAAACGCTTACGTGCTTTATGGAATGCCCGTACTTCGTCGGCCCTCAGCAGCGGTAAGCTGTCCAGACGTGGACTGTAGTGCACGCCAAGGGTCTGCCCAGTTTCATCGGTCTTGATCATCGGACGCCGGGTGGTCAGCTCTACACCTTTATCTACGAACCGAAAGCGAACCGGAGTGTTTTTGAGGAGCATGTAGCCTGCAAGGTCTTCTTGCATAAGCGCATCCACCACCTTAACGCTATCCACCATCGTCGAGAGCCCACCGGAGGTTTCGTTGACCAAGCAGTGCAAGAGCTGAATGCCCGGCACTGGGTCTCGGTAGGGATTATCGGTATGTGGGCCCAAGGCCACGGTGCTATAAGCTAAGTCGTTCGCCTTCGGTTTTGAACGAACTTCGAAATAAGTGCCAAAATTGGTTTCCTTGATGTACCCAAATTTTCGACCTACTTCGAGTACCTGCTCAGGAGTATTTGGGACGTTCGCAAGGACGATGTAGCCATATTGCAGGTAGGCCATAAGCGCTGCTTCGAATGCTTTGCTATCGCCCAGCGCTCGCCAGTCATGACGAATCAACCGCTGATCTAAACTGCTATCCCAAGCAATGGGCGCTGGGCTGTGATCGGCGTCAACAATTTCAGCCAGCAGATAGTCTGTTGTGTAGTGGGCACTATGACCGTCGCTGAAAGCAATTCGAACCCGCCCTTGTGAAAGGGGCTCAACCTCTGTCAATTGAACGTCTGGATCGATGAGGTGGGAATCGAACAGGCGCTGCTGCGTATTAGCGTCTGTCGACTCTGGATCCTGGGTTTTTTCACGGAGCCATAACGCAGGAATCTCGTACTCATCCTTGCCGGTGGAAAATTTGAGCGCGGGAGGAGTCTGTTGAATTTTCAATTCGGTGACTTGCATTTTTTGCAGATCCTGAGAGTGGAGGTGAACCCATTCTTTAGAGAAGTGTGCGTAATGAAAACGCGGGAAATCAGCATCTCTGCCATGCATTTTTCTAATGGTTAACGTCAGATGCCAAAGTAGGCGCGGGAAGCGCTCATGGCATCTTTCCCATCAAACGTCGTAACGCCGCCGAGCCATTTTTCCAGCCATGCGGGATTCCTCTTGATCCATTCTTTCGCGAGCATGACGGGGTCTTTTTTGTCTAGGACACCTACCATGATTTCGCTTTCCATATCGGTGTCGAAGCGCATATTGCTGATCAGTTTCGCAGCATTGGGGCAACGCGCGGCGTAATCGGGCGCCGTAACGGTGTACACAGTGGCTGCACCATAATCGGGGCCAAATACCTCGTCTCCACCTGAAAGGTAGGTCATTTTGAATTCTAGGTTCATCGGATGAGGCGCCCAGCCCAAGAACACGATTGGCCTTTTGCGTGCTATGGCGCGCGAGACCTCCAACCGCATTGCGGCTTCGCTGGACTCGACCAAGGTGAAGTTACCCAAACCATAAAGATTCTTTTCGATCATCTTCTTCAGGGATGAATTACCACCGCTTCCAGGCTCAATGCCATAGATTTTCCCACCCAACTGATCTTTAAATTTTGCAAGATCTTGGAAAGAATGCAGGCCCTGATCCGCTAGATAAGTGGGCACCGCCAATGTGTACTTGGCGCCAGTCATGTTCGGGGGCTGTTGCTTGAGCAGCTTGCCTTCTTTGACCAATGGCATGACGGTGGGATCGAGAGAAGGCGACCAATAATCGAGAAACGCGTCCAGTTTGTCCGCTTGGATCGACCCGAGAGCAATAGGCACTGCGACCAGCGTTTTGCTTGGGGCGTAGCCTAAGGACTCAGCCAGGGCCATCGTCACTCCATTGTTGGCAGCATTGTCCGCCCAGCCGAGATCGGCCAATCGAATAGACTTGCACTGTTCGGAATCACCTGCTGCGAAGGTGCTTAAAGAGGTGAATGCCAATCCAGAAAAAGCTAAGTAAAACAAGGCCTTGCGCATGAGCTGTCTCCGCGTACCAGTTAGGTCAACTAGGGTCAGTAGGTCTTGGCAGAGAACAAATTTGTGTGTGAGGATGACCGAGCTTTTTTGTTTTAGATTTCGGTTCAAGGCCAAGACTACTCAGTCCCCTGCGGATGAGATACACGTTTAAACCTTATACGGGGCATGCATAAATCTTATGGAAGGCCAGAGAAAAACTTTCCCTGCTATGAAGGCGCTGGTGGCTTTTGAGGCCGCAGTCAGACTCGGGTCTATGACCGCAGCAGCCAGGGAAATAGGCACCACTCAGCCTGCTATCTCGCAGCAAATCAGAAGCCTTGAGGAGACGGTAGGAGGGGCCTTGCTCTATCGCTCGGGCAATCACTTGCGGCCAACGGCCAGTGGAAAGCGCTTCTACGAAGACCTATCGCCCCTGCTTTCCAACTTAGACTCTGCGTTGGAAAGAGTCCAAGCAAGCCTTTCTAATCATCTACCATTGATTACCATTTCTGCGAATTTTGGTTTTTCCCATCTTTGGTTATTACCTAGGCTGCATCTTCTCCAGCTCGAATTTCCTGGCTTACGATTTCAAATTCTTCCTATGGACTCGCACGACACATCCAATTTGCATGACGTAGATTTGGCCATCAGCTTCGATCAACGTGATCCAAAAATGGAAAGCGAAATCATGCTCGCGCCGGAGAAGGTCTTTCCAGTATGCAGCCCGGCTTTTGCGCAGCAGCACGGTTTATGGACTGACGTAACACAGAGCGACTTGAAGTCGCTGGCGTTGCTTCATATGGATGAACGCAATCCAAGGTGGTTGGATTGGGCGAGATGGTCTGCCCTTGCTGGGTTTGGTTCAATTGATGAAAAAACCAGTTTCACTTTTAACAATTATCCATTGCTTTTGARCGCTGCAATTCAGGGAAAAGGCCTCTAGCGAATGCAATTCCACTCTTCGTAATCCACCCACCTAGGCATGTAGAGGTCATTGCTTATACGTGAGTTTCTGCACTTGCCCTGTAACACTTTTCAGGCCTGATTTCGGTAATTCAAGCGTATGGAACTCAACGCCCATTGAGTCAGCGTGGTGTCGCTTAAGCAAGTAGAGCATGTCGCCAGACTCTGCTACCTGGCATCCCTCGTACTGGTCGAGATTTGCGTAAACCACTTGGCGAACAATACATTCTGAAGCGAGTTCCAGCGCCGCCGCCCGTCCTGCGTTCGATGGCACCCGCACCAAGAGATACCAAGCAGACATCAGCAGAAACGCGAGTATGCAAATGGAGCCGACAACCACAAACGCGCCTCGATTTTCAACAGCCCGGTCGCGCATGTTGGCCATCCATTTCGGCACTATGACGGGCTTGCCCGTGTCGTTTCCTGGTTTCTCAAAAAGTACCAAAAGAAGGGTTACTGTTCCGACCAGAGCCATTGCGAACACCAGAGCTGCAAGGAAGGACCCAAACCCGGCGGCTCCGTAGGCCACGAACTGCTGCGCGCTGATGCTCACCCGATCAATCGGCACATCCAGTGTTAGATAAAATTTCTCCAGGTGCGCAAAACCGCTAAGGGTAAAAGCTCCCACCATGCTCGCTATAAACAGGGCAGCGTCGATACGCAGATACTTTCTGAAGCTGCGGAGGCTTTCCTCTCTTGCGATGCGGTCCGTCAAAATGTTGATCTCCTTAAAGTAGTCAGGCTGAGCGTTGCCCCACGAGTATCATGGGGGACTTCCTGATGGTCGAGTTGAAGCCATTTCTCAGACGCTATGACCGGCCATCAAATCAGCTGCTGAGTAGACTTTCCATATCTGATTTTGTAGTGGGCGCGAGCGTAACTGGCTGGCCGAGAGCCGCCCATCCCGACACGAAGTTATTCAGCGATCACACCTATTCGGCTTGCAACGGCTAGCGTCGTTGGTCGATCCCGCTATCATGCATGGCGTAGATCACGAATGTAGATAACGCTATGCCAAAATTGTCATTCGCCGTCAGAATTTTGTTCGCATGCTGCCTTTTCATCGCAACCGCTAATCACATTCGTGCAGACGTTTCGCATGGGTTGCTCTGGGACTACGGATACGGGCCTAGCGCTTACTTGGCTAGCCGTATTTTCTGGGGGGCGCTTACGTTTTTTGACCCGCTCGCAGCATTGCTACTGTTCATCAAGCCAAGAGCCGGAATCGTGCTTACGTTAGCGATTATTTTGGTCGACGTGACCCATAACACTTTATACGTCGCGTTGAATCAACAATGGCTGGAGCCGTTTTACCTGTCCCAGGTAGCTTTCCTTGCCACAGTATTCCTACTCTCACCCATCGCTTGGAATCGCCCTATTCGAGGCGTAGCGCTCACCAATCCAGTCCGAATGTGATTCGCTCCATTTATGAAGTAGGAACTCTTCGATCTCACGCGGCTGCCTACGCATCGGGCGAGTGAAGTTGCTGACCTTCCGCCAAATAATTGGGCAATCAAATCACAGGATTAAAGGGAATTAACGATGGAAATAGATCACATTTTTATTTGTGTGAGTGATGACGGGCGAGGCGCTGACGCTCTGAAAGCCCTCGGGCTCGCTGAAGGGACGCCAAACGTACACCCAGGCCAAGGCACTGCCAATAGAAGGTTCTTCTTCCGAAATTCTTTCATTGAGCTTTTACATCTCACCGATGAATCAGAAGCTCAAAGTCAGTTAACGGCGCCAACCCAACTCTTTGACCGACTCAAGTGCGCAGATGGAGTCGCCGCGCCCTTTGGAATTTGCTTCAGACCATCCACCGTAGGCGAGAAGCCAATATTTCCGGTCTGGGAATATCGACCTGTTTACTTACCAGCTGCCCTGAAAGTCGACGTGGGGCGTGCGCCTGTATCCGAACCGATGTGGTTTTTTCTTTCGTTTGCCAAGAGACCAGATGAGGCTCCGATTGAGCGAGCGCAGCCGTTTGAACATCCCAACGGCTTTCGCGACATTACATCTGTGCGAGTTAGCACCCCCAACAGCCAAGCTTTTTCTACCCCTGCGAACTGCGCAAATCAGCTGAAAGGATTTGAAATTGTTCATGGTGATGAGCATCTGGTCGTATTGGAAATCGATCATGGCGCAAGTGGCCAGACACACGATTTCCGTCCTGGGTTGCCGATGATTATGAACTGGTGATGGATTGGCCTAACTATTCAGCCGACATCTCGTTCTGATCCCAACGCTGGGGGCGCTGGTGTGTACGTCATTGAAGTTTAGATTCAGCAGCGCGGTTGGCCGGGAGCTTATGCG
>NZ_JBFTMK010000313.1:0-5909 GCF_056396965.1 Pseudomonas sp. 05N434 | reverse complement strand
AGGGCATGGTCGAGCAGGACGCCCGCAGCAAACGCTATCGCCTGAGCCTGGAGTTTTTTGCCTTGGCGGCCCGCGCCGGCAATACCAACAACCTGCGCGAACTGGCGCGGCCGGCATTGCTGCGGTTATCGGCATCGCTGGGCGATTCGCTGTTTTTGCTGGCGCGCAGTGGCTTTGATGCGATCTGTCTGGACCGCAGTGAAGGGCCGTTTCCGATCCGCACATTTACCGGTGACATCGGCGGGCGGGTGGCGCTCGGCGTGGGTCAGGGCAGCCTGGCGATTCTGGCATTCCTGCCGCAAGAGGAACGCGACACGGTGATTCACTACAACTTGCCGCGGCTCAAGGATTTTCACCTGTATGACGAAGTGTTCCTGCGCTCGGAAGTCGAGAATGTGCGCGCGCTCGGGTACGCCGGGCGCAACACCGGCGTGTTGCAGGGCATGGCCGGCGTGGCCGTGCCGATCCTCGATCGCGACGGCCGGGCAGTGGCGGCGTTGAGCGTGGCCACGATCAGTGATCGCCTGGGGCCGGATCGTTTGCCGACCGTGGTGGAAATGCTCAAGCGCGAAGCGGCGTTGATCGGGCCGCGGATCAACCCGTTCGACCCGCTGTTGCGCAGGCCTTCGCAGGTGTTTGGGCAGGGGTGACCACAACCCGGATCAGAACTTCAGTGTCTGCTTGAGTATCTGCGCCGCCGGTGTGTCACTCGGGCTGACCATCGCGTAGTTGTACCCGGCATCCGACCAATACTCGGCCTGCAGTTCGCCGTCGCTGCGGCTGCCGCGGGGCAGGAGGAAGTTTTTCGGTCCCGGCGGACGGACGTAAAAGCTGACTTTGTGGCCGCCCTGATCTTCGTAGACCACCATCGCTGCCGGCCCTTGTTCGGTACTGAGCAAACGGCCGCTGACCGGTTTGTAGCCTGCCCCCGCCAGGTTCGGCAGACGATGGGCCTGGCTGAAATAGCGGTCGAGCCAACCCTGCATGTCGCCATCGTCGCTGACTTGGTAATCCGCCGGCAGCATGCCTTGCTGGGCAATCAGTCGGTAGGCCTGCATCGCATCGGCCATCGGCAGTGGGGGGCTGACCAGAGTCATCTCCCGCGCGTGCCAACCGCCCAATCCGCCGACGCTGACCGCAATCAACAACATCGCGGCACTGGCCAGATGACGGCGGGACTGGCGTTTGAGGCGCTGGCGAATCAGCGCCGGGTCAAGTTGCGGGTTGGCCGGTTGCTGCAAGGCGCCGCTCAGGGCTGCGCGCAATTGTTGGGCGTCTTGCTGCCAGGCGCGTACTTGTGCGGCCACTTCGGCGTTGCCGGCCAGATAAATTTCCACTTGATGTCGGTCGGCATCGCTGAGTTGGTGATCGACGTAGGCGTGCAGGTCACGCTCGTTGGGAGGCAGGCTGATCATTTGAGTCTCCGCAGGGAAGGGCGGGTGATTTCGCCGTCGCTGAGCTGGCGCAAGGCCTGACGCGCGCGGGACAGGCGTGACATCACGGTGCCGATGGGGACGTCGAGAATCTCGGCGACCTCCTTGTAACTCAAGCCTTCCACCGATACCCAGAGCAGCAGCGCGCGCTGTTCGGTGTTGAGCTGATCGAAGGCTTGCAGGGTCGACTGGGCGATTACCGTGCGTTCTACCGAAGGCTGCGCATCGTCGCGCCCGGTAAAGAATTCGAGCATCCGCGCATACCGCCGGGAGCGGCGGTGGGCGTCGAGAAACTGCCGATAAAGAATCGAAAACAGCCAGGCCCGCAGGTCGCCCTCCGGACGTTTAGCGCTCCAATTCGACAGCGCTCGTTCCAGGCTTGCCTGCACCAGATCGTCGGCGCTGCTGGGGTTGCGCGTCAGCGATACGGCGAAGCGCCGCAGCCTGGGAATGATTTCACGCAATTGTCCGTCGATGTTGTTCATGGAAATGGCGTGTTCTCTGGCTGTGATGAATGGCACTGACAAGAAGGACGCCGGCCACTGTGGTTTATTCCTTCGTCGGGGAAAACCATTACTTATTTGTGTAGGAGATTTCTGAGGGGTTTGTAATCCATGTAATGGCATCGAACTTCGCGGCTCAACCCATGCAGCAAGCTCAGGCAGTCAGCCCAGCCTCTCACCAGGCTGCGCAGAACCACCCGTGCTTGAACGTAAATATTGAGCCTGAAGAGAATTTTTTAACATGCAAGAGTGCAAAATTTCCCTTGAGTCGGCATCGATGTGTTCGCTGCTTCCGGACAACAACACCCATGACGTGTGGCCGCGGTTCGGTCGTGGGCCGACGGTTGAGCCTGAGTATCTTCTGATCCATCACGCCATCGAGGCGCAAGCCGCCGCCAGACCTCAGGACATTGCCGCCCATTGTGAGGGCGAAGCCATCACCTACGGTGAACTGAACCGGCAGGCCAACCGACTGGCCACGCTGTTGCGTCAGCAGGGCGTCGCCCCGGGCGATCACGTGGCCTTGTTTGTGGAGCGTTCGATCCCGATGCTGGCGGGAATGTTGGCCGCATTGAAAGTGGGTGCTGCCTACATCCCTCAGCACGTAGGGATTACTCCCACCGCGCAATTGCGCCACATCATGGACGTGGCCTCGACGCGGGTGGTGCTGACACTGTCGAGCCTCGAGTCGCGAATTCCCCTGACGTCGCAGCAACACTGCATTTGCCTCGATGAGCTCATGGAGGTTGCGTCAACACCCGCTGATGACCTGAATGTGGCCAGTTCGCTGTCATCGACCCCGGACCGGTTGTGTTTCGTGCTGTTTACCTCCGGCACCACCGGCCTGCCCAATGGGGTTCGGGTGACCCACCGCAATGTGTGCAATATTTTGCTGACAGCCCCTGGCAATCTCGGCATGCGGCCTGGGCTCAAGGTCGGACAGATACTTAACATCGCCTTTGACATGGCGGCCTGGGAAATACTCGGGTGCCTGGCTCATGGTGCGACCTTGATGATCCGTGGCAAGGACATCGCCCAGACGGCCGAACAATGCGACGTGCTGATCGCTACACCTTCGATACTCGGCACACTCGATCCATTGCGTTGCCAGCAAGTCAAGGTCGTGGCCCTTGCCGGGGAGCCTTGCCCTCAGCCCCTGGCTGATCGCTGGTCCTCGTTCTGCACTTTTTACAATGCCTGCGGCCCGACCGAAACCACGATCGTCAACACCATGCAGCATTACAGGGGCGCAGGTGCATTGACGATCGGCAAACCCACGCCCAACAACACGGTGTACGTGCTGGATGAGGCGGGCCAGCTCTGTCAGGCGGGTGAGCAAGGTGAGATGTGGGCGGGCGGCGACTGTGTGACCGCCGGTTATTTGAGTAACCCGACGCTGACCGCCGAACGCTATCGGCCCGATCCGTTTCTGGGGCAGGGCCGGATGATGTTTCGCACACGTGATCTGGGGCGCTGGACAGCGAACGGCGAACTTGAACACCTGGGACGTGTCGATGATCAGGTCAAGGTCAGAGGGTTTCGGGTGGAGCTTGACTCTGTTTCTACGGTTCTGGAGTCATCTGATCGCTGCGAGCGGGCGGTCACGTTGAAACTCGACAGTCGCCATCTGGTGGCCTTCGTCTATCCCGTTACCACGGACATCGATGATGCAAGACGGCGCTGTGAAGAGCGGCTTGCCTACTATTGCGTCCCTTCGCTGATCCTCGCTGTGGAGCACATTCCGCTGACCTCACGCGGCAAGGTCGACAAACGCTTGCTGCTGGAGTGGGCGATGACGCACCAGGCCGACGCGACGACCCGGCAAGGGGTGGGCGCATGAAGGGGGGGAATCCGGATACCGCGCTGCCGGTCAAGCGCGTGCTGTGGCGGCGATTAGGGACGTTGCCGATATTCTCGCATTACAACCGCCTCGTAGCGCTGGTGCTTGCACTCAATATCGCGGCACTGGCGCATGGGTTGACCGCCGGGCAGTGGTGGACATCCACGGGGATAGTCCTTGAGGCGCTGTCGGGATTGGTGGTGGCGAATCTGTCGCTGGCGATTTTGATTCGCCAGCAATACATCATCAATCTGCTGTTCTGGCTGGCAACCCGGGCGCCCACTTCCTGGCCGCTTGCGATACGCCGCTCACTGGCCAAGGTTTACCACTTCGGCGGCTTGCACAGTGGCGGGGCGCTGGCGGCGATTGGCTGGTTCGCGGTGTTGATCGGCTCCCTGGCCTGGCATTGGACTGAAAGCTTGGGCGGCGTTTCCCTGGCGCTGCTCGGGGTGAGCGCCGGGTTGCTGGGGATCTTGCTGCTGGTGGCCGTCATGGCTCACCCGCGGATTCGCGGGCGTTTTCACAACGGCTTCGAGCGAATGCACCGCTTTGGTGGGTGGAGCGCACTTGCCCTGTTCTGGGTATGGAGCGTTCTGTTTACCCGGGACCAGAACCCGCAGGCCTCCGTGAGCGAGGCGCTGTCGACGTCGGTGGCATTCTGGATGCTGATTGTGCTGACGTTCAGCATCGCCTTGCCATGGTTTCGTCTGCGCAAAGTGCCGGTGCAACTGATCAGGCCTTCTTCTCATGCGGTAATAGCCCGTTTTGACCATGTCACGCCGTTTGCCGGCTCCTCCAACGCCATCAGTCTCAACCCGCTGATGGAGTGGCATTCCTTTGCCAATATTCCCGCACCGGGTGAAGCGGGTTTTCGCCTGATCATTTCCCGGGCAGGTGATTGGACCGGCGAGTTCATCGAGCAAATGCCGACGCATGTCTGGGTCAAAGGCATTACCACCGCTGGCGTGGCGCACATCGAAACCCTGTTCAAATCGGTGGTGTACATCGCCACGGGCAGCGGCATCGGCCCGGTGTTGCCCCATTTGTTGGCCAGGCAAGTACCCATACGGCTGGTCTGGTCGACCCGCAGCCCGCGAAAAACCTACGGTGACGAACTGGTGGAAGAGATCCTGCGGGCCAATCCTGATGCCTTGATCTGGGACACCGATGTGCTCGGCAAGCCAGACCTTGTGCAACTGGCTTATGACGCGGTTTGCTCGTTCGGTGCTGAGGCGGTGATCTGCATTTCGAACCAGACGCTCACCCAGCGAGTGGTTGAGGAAATGGAGGGGCGGGGCATTCCGGCGTATGGCGCAATCTGGGATTCCTGAAGTGTGCCAAGAGCGTTTTTTCATTCAAACATTTCACATCTATTTAATGAGATCACCATGCACACATTGATCGAACGTCATGATCGAGTCGTATTGATTCGTCTTAATCGGCCGCAGACCAGGAATGCTTTGAGTTCGGCCCTGATGCGCGAACTGCTGGACACCTTGCAACGGCTGGACCGCGACCCCGGAGTCGGCTGTTTCGTGATCACCGGGACAGCGGATTTTTTTGCGGCGGGTGCCGACATCAAGGAGATGTACGGAAAATCTTACCTGGACATGGTCCATGAGGATTATTTCGCCGATTGGGAAGCCTTTGCCGCGTTGCGTACGCCCAAGCTGGCCGCTGTTGCCGGTTATGCATACGGTGGCGGCTGTGAGTTGGCCATGATGTGCGATCTGATCTTTGCTGCCGATAACGCTCGTTTTGGCCAACCGGAAATCAGGTTGGGGGTGATGCCTGGAATGGGCGGGACCCAACGTCTCACGCGCCTGATCGGCAAGTCGAAGGCCATGGACATGATTTTGACTGGACGCTCGATGTCGGCCGAAGAGGCCGAGCGGGCAGGATTGGTGTCGCGGGTCATCGTTGCCAGCGATCTGCTGGAGCAATCCTTGGCCGCAGCGCAGATCATTGCCGGTTTCGCCAAAACCGCCACACTGGCTGCGCGAGAAGCAGTGGACCGGGCACTGGAGTCAGGATTGCGCGATGGCCTTCTTTTCGAGCGAAGAGTGTTTCATGGTTTGTTTGCCACGCAGGGGCAACAGGAAGGTATGCAGGCTTTTTTGCAGAAGCGTGAGC
>NZ_JBFTMK010000312.1:0-5921 GCF_056396965.1 Pseudomonas sp. 05N434 | reverse complement strand
AGGCCTGATCGAGGCGCTCAAGCAGCTCGAAAAGCGCACTCATGCTGCGAGTACCGCGAGTCAAAATAAAATGACCGACTTCGTCAGTCAGGTGCAGGCCACGACGGGAGGCGCGCAACTGCAAGGCACGCAACTTGTCTTCGTCAGAGAGCGGACGCATCTGGAAGATGAGCGCCAGTGTCAGCCGAGACTTGAGGTCCGCCAGCTTCACCGGTAGTTCGCGCGGGGATGTCGAGGCGGCGATCAGCAGACGCCGACCGCTGTCACGCAGACGATTGAACAGATGGAACAACGCCTCTTCCCAATCCGCCTTGCCGGCGACCGCCTGCAAATCGTCCAGGCAAACCAGTTCGTATTGTTCGAGGTTGTCGAGGATTTCGATGCCGCGGTCCATCAACTCGGCCAGCGGCAGATACACCGCCGGTTCACCCATCTGCTCGAAACGCAGGCAAGCCGCCTGCAACAAATGCGTGCGCCCTACCCCGTGCTTGCCCCAGAGGTAAATCAGGCTTTCCGTCCAGCCGGCGTCGGCTTCGCACAGCCGCTCGACATAGCCGAGTGCAGCGGCATTGGCGCCTGGGTAGTAATTGATAAAGGTGGCGTCATCACGCAGACGCACACCTAGGGGCAGCTGAATCGGTTTCATGCTGACTGAACAGTTCCAAAGGAACCGTTAGTGGCCTCTGTGTAAAGTTTGCGAAGTTTATACCCGTGAAGCTGACGGCACAATGCGACAGACCACAAGCAAAATCAAAGGTTTGCGTTAACGTGCTGGTTTTATGACAGTTTCTTTGGCGGTGCATGTGACAGCCGCGCGAGGGATACGGGCAAACCCGGCGTGAAACCAGGCTGCCCGCGACGAGCGATCAAAAGGCCTTACTTCTCAGACTCGTCGACACCGCCGTAGATATCCGAATCTTTATACAAATCATGCACATGGCGCACCAGGACCATGATCACCGCCGCCACCGGCAATGCCAGCAGCACCCCGGTAAAACCAAACAGCTCGCCGCCGGCCAGAATCGCAAAGATCACCGCCACCGGGTGCAGGCCGATCCGGTCACCCACCAGCAACGGCGTCAGAACCATGCCTTCCAGCGCCTGGCCGACCATGAACACCGCGACGATACCGATCATGGGATACAGATCGCCACCGAACTGGAACAGGCCGGCAATCAACGCCGCGCCAATCCCGATGACAAACCCCATGTACGGCACGATCGCCGCCAGGCCGGCAATCAGACCGATCAACAACCCCAGTTCCAGCCCGACGATCATCAAGCCAGCGGCGTAGATCACACCCAGCGCCAGCATCACCAGCAACTGTCCGCGCACGAACGCCCCAAGCACTTCATGGCATTCCCCAGCCAGGGTCATGACACGCTCTTCACGATCACGCGGCAGCAAGCTGCGGATCTTGGCCATCATCAGGTCCCAGTCGCGCAGCAGATAAAAACTCACCACCGGGATCAGCACCAGATTGGCCAGCCAGCCGATCAGCGCAAGGCCTGAAGCCGTCGCCTGACTCAGCACCACGCCGACAATGTCGGTGGTCTGGCCCATGTGCTCGCTGATCGCCGCCTTGAGCTTGTCGAACTTCCAGAAGCCCTCCGACAAACCCAACTTCGATTGCGCCCACGGCAACGCGGTGTGCTGCAACCAGTCGAGCATCTGCGGCGCCAGTTCATACAAGCGAAACAGCTGCTTGGCGAGCATCGGCACCAACACCAACAACAGCGTGGTGAGGACCATCGTGAACAACGCGAACACCGCCACCACGCCCCATGTCCGGGACAAGCCGAGCTTCTCCAGCCGATCCACCAGCGGGTCGAACAGATAGGCCAGCAACAGCGCCACCAGGAACGGCGTCAGGATCGGATGCAACAGGTAAACAAACGCGCAAAGCAGGGCCACCCCACCGAGCCAGAACCAACGCCGCGTATCGGCCATGTACCACTCCTGCTTCTATATAAAGAAAAAACTCACCAACGGAAATGCAACTGCGGCGTCGGGGCAGGCGCTGGCGCTGCGGCCGGCGCAGAACCCACAGTCACCGGCTGAACAGGTGCCGGCACCTGACTGGCCGGAACCTCCTGCAATTGCGCCAGGGACAACTGAGCTCGCAGCTGATCGGCACTGCCGTTGACGCGATAAAGCACGCGGTCACCATCGACACTTTGCAGACGCGCGCCAAAAGGCTCCAACAAACGCCCAAGCGTCGCATAACGCTCCAGATTCATGCCCTGAACTTCCAACAATTGCTCACCCGACGCACCTGGCTTGGCAACGAAACGCGACGCCAGACGCTCGCTGACCGCCAGCATCACCGCATCGGCCACGGCGGCGGTATCGGCGCCCTGCACGCTGCCGGCCTCTTTCTGATCGCCCAGCCACAGTCGCCACTTGGCTTGCCATTGCCCCCCTTCTTCACGGGCATGCACCGCCAGCAAGGCATCGGCATTGTAACGATCGGAGGCACTGCGCAGTGGCGCAGGGTCGGCACCTTCCAAATTCGGTGCCGTGGCGACGATCTGTTCATTCAGGTCAGCCAGCGGCAAACGCAGCGGCAGGCCTCGGTGCTGAGCCGCCCGACGCAAGGGCGCAGCACTGGCCTGACCATCGCCGACCAGGCTCGAACCTTCGGTGGAATCGTTCAACCACCAGCCGAGGATCGACGGCCGATTGGCCCCCCACACGGCCAGCCCGGCACGACGCAAGGCCTGCTCGGTGGTGGCCGGGTCGAAATCGACTTTCAGCACTTGCGGTGGCCCGGCGTCGTAGCCGAACTGACTGATGATCTGCTGAGGGTCTTTGCGCACGGTCGCAAGGCCAGGGCTTTGCGCCGCCTTGGGATCGCCGGTCAAGCGCAACACCAGCGTTTCCAGCGCCTGCTGAGTCGCCTGGTCGCGCTCCTCCGGTGTCTGGCCGCTGACCGGTTGGCGCACTTGATAGAGGCCTTTGACGGTTTCGGCATGGCTGGCCAGGCTGACCACGGATAAACAGCCCACGAACAAGAATTTAAGAAAACGCATGGAAGATTCCTGACGACAAGAGCGGCTGGAACAGACCGCATGAAGACGATTGAGCCAGGGCTGTGACCGCAGGCCCAAGCAAAACATTCACACGATCGCGGTAAGTTTTCGCACTGTCATAACGATAGACGGTTAACGTCGTACCTTATACAGCCATGTGGGACGTCGCCAACACGGGCAATATCAGTTTTTTTAACGCGATATGCCCCTGCCCGTCGGCACGAGGATGGCCGCTGCCCCTCAAGCCTGATAAAATCGCGCGCCTTCGCAGACCGGCTACAGCCGGGTAGTGTCGAAATAGCGCGTGAGGCAATTGCCTCATCAATTTCGACAGGCCCGCTGAACTCGGTCGTTACCCCTGAATCCCCCCTAAAGGCCTGGATCATGAGCAAGCAACCCTCCCTGAGCTACAAGGACGCCGGTGTAGACATCGACGCCGGTGAAGCATTGGTCGAACGCATCAAGAGCGTCGCCAAGCGCACTGCGCGCCCGGAAGTCATGGGCGGCCTGGGCGGTTTCGGCGCCCTCTGCGAAATCCCGGCCGGTTACAAACAACCGGTGCTGGTATCGGGCACTGACGGCGTCGGCACCAAGCTGCGCCTGGCGCTGAACCTGAACAAGCACGACAGCATCGGCATCGACCTGGTGGCCATGTGCGTGAACGACCTGGTGGTCTGCGGCGCTGAGCCGCTGTTCTTCCTCGACTACTACGCCACTGGCAAACTGAACGTCGACACCGCTGCTCAGGTTGTAACCGGCATCGGCGCCGGCTGTGAACTGTCCGGCTGCTCCCTGGTCGGCGGCGAAACCGCTGAAATGCCTGGCATGTATGAAGGTGAAGACTACGACCTGGCCGGCTTCTGCGTCGGCGTCGTGGAAAAATCCGAAATCATCGACGGTTCGAAAGTCGCTGCCGGCGATGCCCTGCTCGCCCTGCCGTCTTCCGGCCCGCACTCCAACGGCTACTCGCTGATCCGCAAGATCATCGAAGTATCGGGTTCCGACATCGAGAATATCCAGCTCGACGGCAAACCGCTGACCGACCTGCTGATGGCTCCGACCCGTATCTACGTGAAGCCGCTGCTCAAGCTGATCAAGGACACCGGCGCCGTCAAAGCCATGGCCCACATCACCGGTGGCGGCCTGCTGGACAACATCCCGCGCGTACTGCCAAAAGGCGCTCAAGCGGTGGTTGACGTCGCGAGCTGGACCCGCCCTGCGGTGTTCGACTGGCTGCAAGAGAAAGGCAACGTCGACGAAACCGAAATGCACCGCGTGCTGAACTGCGGCGTCGGCATGGTCATCTGCGTGGCTCAAGAGCACGTTGAAACCGCGCTGAACGTCCTGCGTGAAGCTGGCGAGCAGCCATGGGTCATCGGTCAGATCGCCACCGCTGCCGAAGGCGCGGCTCAGGTCGAACTGAAGAACCTCAAGGCTCATTAATGTCCCAGACCTGTGATGTGGTGGTGCTGCTGTCCGGCACCGGCAGTAACTTGCAGGCCTTGATCGACAGCACGCGGACCGGCGACAGCCCGGCCCGCATTGCTGCGGTGATTTCCAACCGCGCCGACGCCTACGGCCTGCAACGCGCCAGGGACGCGGGTATCGACACCCGCACCCTGGATCACAAGGCTTTCGAGGGCCGCGAGGCCTTCGATGCCGCGCTGATCGAACTGATCGACGCCTTCAACCCCAAACTCGTGGTACTGGCCGGTTTCATGCGCATTCTCAGCGCTGACTTCGTGCGCCATTACCAGGGTCGCCTGCTCAATATCCATCCCTCGCTGCTGCCCAAATACAAAGGGTTACACACTCATCAGCGCGCGCTGGAGGCCGGCGATACGGAACACGGCTGCTCCGTGCACTTCGTCACCGAGGAACTCGATGGCGGACCACTGGTCGTACAGGCAGTAATACCGGTAGAGTTGCACGATTCGCCGCAGAGTCTGGCGCAGCGAGTCCACACCCAGGAACACCTGATCTACCCGATGGCCGTACGCTGGTTTGCCGAAGGCCGTTTATCACTCGGCGAACAAGGTGCTTTACTGGACGGACAGTTACTCGCGGCCAGCGGCCACTTGATTCGAACCTAGGAGATTTTATGCGTCGTGCCCTGCTCTTCGCTTGCGCCCTGCTCGCCCTGCCGTTTGCGCAGGCCGCGGACCTTCATCCCTTCTCCGCCAGCTACACCGCCGACTGGAAGCAACTGCCCATGAGCGGCACCGCCGAACGCAGCCTGACCAAGGAAGCCAACGGCGTCTGGAAACTCAGCTTCAAGGCATCGATGATGATCGCCAGCCTGACCGAAGAAAGCACCCTGACCCTGGACAAGGACACGCTGCTGCCGCAGTCCTACCACTTCGAACGGGGTGGCCTGGGCAAAGCCAAGAAGGCTGATCTGGATTTCGACTGGACCAACAAGATGGTCACCGGCACCGATCGCGGTGACGCCGTCAAGCTCCCGCTCAACCGCGGCATGGTCGACAAGTCCACCTATCAACTGGCGCTGCAGCATGACGTGGCCTCCGGCA
The DNA here is from genome assembly GCF_056396965.1 of Pseudomonas sp. 05N434. Classification (NCBI taxonomy): domain Bacteria; kingdom Pseudomonadati; phylum Pseudomonadota; class Gammaproteobacteria; order Pseudomonadales; family Pseudomonadaceae; genus Pseudomonas; species Pseudomonas sp. 05N434. The sequence goes on along the minus strand of NZ_JBFTMK010000312.1, from coordinate 358 downwards.
AGAAAAGCATGAGCTATCAGGTCGTCGATGCCGGCGAAGTCGATACCTATGACTTCCGCGTGCTGGGCTCGGAGAAAGTCGACACCAAGGCAGGCCAGATCGATGYGGTCAAGGTCGAGCGCGTGCGCGATCCGACACAAAGCAAGCGCATCACCGTGCTGTGGTTCGCCAAGGATTGGGATTACCTGCTGGTCCGTCTGCAACAGGTCGAAACCGACGGCAAGGAGTACAACATCATGCTCCTCGACGGTACGGTCAACGGCAAGACGGTCAAAGGCAGCTGATCCGGACCGACATGAAAGCCCCGCAAACGCGGGGCTTTTTTTCGTCTGGCGTTAAGCGGGGGACAGGACAATGA
>NZ_JBFTMK010000311.1:0-17235 GCF_056396965.1 Pseudomonas sp. 05N434 | reverse complement strand
GATATAAGGGGACTTAGAGTGAACAAGTCGGAACTGATTGATGCTATCGCTGCATCCGCTGATATCCCGAAAGCTGCTGCTGGCCGTGCGCTGGACGCTGTAATCGAATCCGTCACTGGCGCTCTCAAGGCTGGTGATTCTGTTGTTCTGGTTGGTTTCGGTACTTTCTCCGTGACTGATCGTCCAGCTCGCATCGGTCGTAACCCACAGACCGGTAAGACGCTGGAAATCGCAGCAGCCAAAAAACCAGGTTTCAAAGCCGGTAAAGCACTGAAAGAAGCTGTCAACTAAGTTCGATTCAGGTTTTTGCCTATCCGGGTCGGGGTCATTCCTGACTTGGCAGCGGAGCGGTAGTTCAGTCGGTTAGAATACCGGCCTGTCACGCCGGGGGTCGCGGGTTCGAGTCCCGTCCGCTCCGCCAGTTACGAGAAGGCGCATCCTCGGATGCGCCTTTCTTCTATCCGGATTCTACCCACGCTCCACGGTTGCCTAATTTTGAAGTTCAACCGTTTCTGGGGGACGCATGCTGCAGAATATCAGGGACAATTCACAAGGCTGGATTGCCAAGACCATTATCGGGGTCATCGTTGCACTGATGGCTTTGACCGGTTTCGACGCTATTTTCAAGGCCACGACGCACAAAAATGACGCGGCCAAGGTCAACGGCGAAGAAATCAGCCAGAACGAGCTGAGCCAGGCGGTCGATATGCAACGCCGTCAGCTCATGCAACAGCTGGGCAAGGATTTCGATGCTTCCTTGCTCGACGAAAAAATGCTGCGCGAATCGGCCCTCAAAGGCCTGATCGATCGCAAACTGCTGCTGCAAGGCGCAGAAAAATCGAAATTCGCTTTCTCCGAAGCCGCTTTGGATCAGGTGATCCTGCAAACGCCTGAGTTCCAGGTGAACGGCAAGTTCAGCCCTGAGCGTTTCGACCAGGTCATCCGTCAACTGGGCTACAGCCGTCTGCAATTCCGTCAGATGCTGGCTCAGGAAATGCTGATCGGTCAGCTGCGCGCTGGCCTGGCCGGTAGCGGTTTCGTCACCGATGCACAGGTGTTGGCCTTCGCCCGTCTGGAAAAGCAGACCCGTGATTTYGCCACCGTGAACATCAAGGCAGACCCGGCGGCAGTGAAACTGACCGACGATGAGGTCAAGGCCTACTACGACGAACACGCCAAGGAGTTCATGACGCCAGATCAGGTGGTCATCGATTACCTTGAATTGAAGAAGGCATCGTTCTTCGATCAGGTCAGCGTCAAGGACGAAGACTTGCAAGCGGCGTATCAGAAAGAAACCGCGAACCTGTCCGAGCAACGCCGGGCTGCGCACATTCTGATCGAAGTGAACGACAAGGTGACCGAGGCGCAAGCCAAGGCCAAGATCGAAGAAGTTCAGGCGCGTCTGGCCAAAGGCGAGAGTTTCGAGGCCTTGGCCAAGGAGTTCTCCCAGGATCCAGGTTCGGCGAACAACGGCGGTGACCTCGGTTTTGCAGGTCCGGGCGTCTACGATCCAGCGTTTGAAAAAGCCCTGTATTCGTTGGCCAAGGATCAGGTCTCGGAGCCAGTTCGCACTGATTTCGGTTTCCACCTGATCAAGCTGTTGGGTGTCGAAGCGCCTGAAGTGCCAACGTTCGCCAGCCTGAAAGACAAGCTGACCCGCGAGTTGAAAACCCAGCAAGTCGAGCAGCGTTTCGTCGAAGCGACCAAGCAATTGGAAGACTCCTCGTTCGAGTCCTCTGATCTGGCCCAGCCGGCACAAGACCTGAAGCTGACCGTTCACACGTCCGCGCCATTCGGCCGTGAAGGTGGCGAAGGCGTTGCGGCCAATCGTGCCGTGGTGACCGCTGCATTCAGTCCTGAAGTGCTGGATGAGGGTGCCAACAGCACCGCCATCGAGCTGGATCCGGAAACCGTGATCGTGCTGCGCGCCAAGGAGCACCGCAAGCCTGAGCAACTGCCGCTGGAAAGCGTGGCTGCCAGCATCCGCGTGCAATTGACCAAGGAGCACGCCAGTGCCGCCGCCAAGACCAAGGCCGATCAACTGATCGCCAGCTTGCGTGATGGCAAGACTGCACTGGACAAGGCGATCGATGGTCAGAACTGGAAAGTTACCGCAACCGCGACTCGCGCTCAGGAAGGGGTCGACCCAACCGTGCTGCAAGCGTTGTTCCGCATGCCCAAGCCAGTCTCCAAGGACAAGCCGACCTTCAGCAGCGTGACTCTGGCCGATGGTAGCCTGGTGGTCGTGCGTCTGAACGGCGTGAATGAAGGCGCTGCGCCGACCGAAGAAGAGAAGGCTCAATACCGTCGCTTCCTCGCCTCGCGCATTGGCCAGCAAGACTTCGCGGCCTACCGCAAGCTGCTGGAGCGTGAGGCTGAGATCAAGCGTTTCTGATGCCTGACTGAGTTTTGCGCGACACAAAGGACCCCAGCCGAAAGGTTGGGGTTTTTTTATGGGGGAAACGAAAAGATCGCAGCCTGCGCTAGCGCTTTCAGGGGGGGCGCGCGCGGTCATCTTTAGGCGCTGCCACGGGCGGTGATTTTTTGATTTTTGCTCCGGCGGGACTTTCTCCCGAGATGATGGTCAATGAATCTGTAGCCGTTTTAGACAATCGTTGCTCCGCTAAGCATCGATCTGTTGCACAATACGCCTCGAACCGTTTTCCTCTGCAGGACCGATATGCGCTGAAAAAGACCAACAACTCCGCCAGCCTCGGCGTCGGCGTATTGGGCTCGGTATCGATGCCGATCGGCTCGTCCGATGATTCGATGGTCAAGGTCGCCAGTGAAACCGTGTCCTCGGCCAAGTTCTACGAGCGTTTCTTTACCCTGGTCGAACTGTTCCTGCCGCCGGAAGCGAAGAAGGCCGCGCACATTATCGAGAAGCCGAAAACCGAACTGGGGATGCCTGAAGCCAAGGCTGCGCCCGCTCAGTTGGCGCCAACCCCGGCACCGGCGGCAGAACCTGCACCTGCACCTGCACCAGCGCCGGCAGCCGAGCCCGCACCTGCCGCCGCGCCTGCCACTTCGGAGCCTGTTGTGCCGCCTGCTGAAACAGCGCCGATTACCCCGGCCAAGAGCACCGAGCCGACGTCGTCCACGGAAACGGTCACTCCAGTAGCGKACTCGAGCACGCTGCCGCCACCGACCGAGCCGATTTCGGCGATACCTGTCTCCGGCCAGTAATGGGCTTGCTTGTTATGGGGGCGGGTCAGACGATACCGCTCCCGTAACGTCCTTCAAGACTGATCCACATCAAGTCGGGCTGTATTCCCACAGTCCGTGTCGAAAAATCCAGTGATAAATTCCTGACCACCTGCTACGTTTTATTCAGTAGCGACGTAGTGTCGTACCCGCGTCATTTTTCTTTCATGCGGGCACTTTATGCTCAAGGCGTTGGTCATTTATTCAAGCGATTTTTTCAACAAGCGATGGGGGTTTAATAATGGACGATTATCAAGAAGAACTGCTCGAGTATCAGGCCTTTGAACTGGACCCGCTGGAACCGGCCGAAGACGCTACCGAGCTGTAATTACGCTGACTGCGGCGAAACTCGCCGGGCGTCTGGCCGTTCCAGCGTTTGAAAGCGCGCTGAAAGGCTTCGGCTGAGGCAAACCCCAGAAGATAGGCGATTTCGCCGAACGCCAGTTCAGTGTCGCGGATGTAGGTCATGGCCAGGTCACGACGTGTATCGTTGAGAATTGCACGAAATTGCGTGCCTTCCTCGGTGAGTTTGCGGCGCAAGGTCCAGGTTGGCAGCTTCAGGCGTGCCGCCACTTCTTCCAGGTCGGGTTCCCGGCCACCATTGAGCAACGGGCCCAGCAACTGAGTGATGCGTTCACGCAGGCTGCGGGTGCGTGTCAGTTGCTCAAGTTCCCGTTCACACAGTTGCAGCAGGTGCCGCCAGGTGCTCGGGCAGTGCTCCGGGTTGCGCTGGGCGAGGCTGTCCAGGCCCAGGCGCAGTTGATTCTGTTCGGCGCCAAACTGAATCGGACAGTCGCCGAGTACGGCATAGGCCTCAAGGTAATCCGGTGCATCAAATTCGATCTCGATTCGTTCGGCGCGCAGTGGGGCAGGGCTCACGCTGGACAATTGCTGCAACCAGCCAGCGATGATCGAATCCACCACGAAGCGGTTGTAGGCGTTGTAGGGGCTGATCGAATAGAACCGCAGCCAGGCGCCTTGGGCGTCTTCGTGAAAGCTCGACTGGCCTCGATAGTTGGAGCCGTACAGCGCTTCGAAACGAATCAGGCAGCGCGCCGCTTCGCGCACGGTGGGAGCCTGGGCGGCGGTGACGCCGGCCAAGCCGGCCTGGCTCAGGCGACTGAGCTGGCCCATGCGCAAACCCAGCGCCGGGTCGTCGGTCAGTTGAATAGCGCCGTGGCCCAGACGCATGTAGCGCGGGATCGACAGGCGGGCACCGGCTTCGGCCAGTCGCGCGGCGTCGAGGCCGTACTGTTCCAGCAACGGTTGTGGGTCCAGGCCATGGCTGCGCACGGCGTCGGCCAGGCTATGGACGAAGCCCACCGACAGATCCCCGAGGCGCATCGGCTGCGGTTTCATCGCTTACAACCAGAGGTTCAGCAATTGCGCGCCGCGGGCATCGCTGTCGGCGAAATGCTGCCCGTTGCTGCTGAGGAARCTTTGACCGGCGCTGCTCTTGTCCCAGAACTGACCGCGCAGGAACACACTCATGCCGGCGATGCTCTGGCTGGCCGGTGGTTGGGCGGTCAGCGTCAGCCGCTGCCAGGCCTGACCTTCGCTGAGTTCGCCGGCCTTGAGGCTGACAGAGCCCGGCGCGGGCAGGCCTCTATAGCCGCGCCATGGTTGATCCCAGGACCCACGCCCGACGACGAACGCCGGGACCGCCACCAGTTGCGCGCCTTGGGCGTCAAGTTTGCGGTAGTTGTCGGGGTACCAGCTGTCGCTGCCGATCAGCACGCCGAGGCGTCCGGCCGGGGTGTCGACGACGTTGACCGGATGATCGGAATTGCCTTGGAGCGTGCCACGTCCAGCGAATGTCGGGTGCACTTGTCGCTGGGGCTGGCCGATTGGCAGGCCGTCGCGACCGAACACCACGCTGCTGTTGTACAGCGCGCCGCGACCGATGTGCAGGGTGCCGTCGCTGACGCTCGGCTCGGGCAGCACGATGGAACCGGCCACCAGGGTCACGTGGAATTCTTTCGCCAGGCCACCGAACAGCGCCTGGTAATCCTTGGCCATGCGTTTGGCTTTCATCCGCAAGTGCGCGTCGTCGAGACGGTTGCTGCCTTCGGCGCTGATCAGGGCGCGGATGAACTGCAGCGGGTTGCTCACCGCCAGCCAGTTCATGGCTTCCTTGAGGGTGGTGGCCTGGTACAGCTCGTCTTTCTCGCCGCTGACCATCAGCCAGGTGCCGACATGTTCAGGCAGTACGACGATGGTTTTTTCATTCAGCAGGCCCTGGTCCTGGGCCTTCTGCAAATAGGCCGCGAGCTTGCGGTGCAGGCGTTCAGGGCTTTGATAGTCGGTGGGGAACAGCTCGGGCTGGATGCCCAGCAGATTGCCACGATCGGCGGGTGTGCCCTGATCGACCGCGAGATTGATGCGCAGGTCCGACAGGTAATGACCCACCGGACGGTCCGCGGCCCACATCGCGTAGGTCGTCAGAACGGCGATCAACGCCATGGAGACGGTCAGGTACAGAAGTTTGCGCATGGAAAACAGTCAGCGGCCGTGTGCAGGGTTCGCGACTAGGGTAGGGCCCATGCCAGCGCTTGCCAAGGGGCGCTGCGCATTTGGATCAATAAGTTGTCAGTTACGGTCATTGAGTGACAGCGGTGCGACTCTTAGTCTGTCGAACATGACTGACGGGGGCCGAAGAGCTCCTGCAAATTTTCCGTGATCGCTCGTTGTGGAGTTACCGATGGCCGCCGCTCATTACCCGCACCTGTTGGCCCCGCTGGACCTGGGTTTTACCACGTTGCGCAACCGTACCCTGATGGGTTCGATGCACACGGGCCTCGAGGAAAAACCCGGCGGTTTCGAGCGCATGGCCGCGTACTTTGCCGAACGTGCCCGTGGCGGCGTAGGCCTGATGGTCACTGGCGGTATCGGCCCGAACGATGAGGGTGGGGTTTACTCGGGCGCGGCCAAGCTGACCTCCGATGAAGAAGCGCTCAAACACCGGATCGTCACCCGCGCGGTGCACGAGGCGGGCGGCAAGATCTGCATGCAGATCCTGCATGCCGGGCGTTATGCCTACAGCCCGAAACAGGTGGCGCCGAGCGCGATCCAGGCGCCGATCAACCCGTTCAAGCCTAAAGAACTGGACGAGGAAGGCATCGAGAAGCAGATCAGCGATTTCGTTACCTGCTCGACCCTGGCGCAAAAAGCCGAGTACGACGGCGTCGAGATCATGGGTTCCGAAGGTTATTTCATTAACCAGTTCCTCGCCGCCCACACCAACCATCGCACTGACCGCTGGGGAGGTGTCTACGAAAACCGCATGCGCCTGCCGGTGGAAATCGTCCGTCGGGTGCGCGAAGCGGTCGGCCCGAACTTCATCATTATCTTCCGCCTGTCGATGCTCKACCTGGTGGAAGGCGGCAGCACCTGGGAAGAAATCGTGCAGTTAGCCAAGGCCATCGAGCAGGCGGGCGCGACCATCATCAACACCGGCATCGGCTGGCACGAAGCGCGGATTCCGACCATTGCCACCAAGGTGCCGCGTGCAGCGTTCAGCAAGGTCGGCCGAGCGCGGTCATCAGGTGACGCTGTTCGATTCGGCCAGCGAAATCGGCGGCCAGTTCAACATCGCCAAGCGCGTGCCGGGCAAGGAAGAGTTCTTCGAAACCCTGCGCTACTTCAACCGCAAGTTGCAGACCAGCAACGTCGAGCTGTGCCTGAACACCCGTGTGGACGTGGCGCAGCTGGTCGAGGGCGGTTACGACGAAATCATCCTCGCTACCGGCATCGCGCCGCGGGTGCCGGCGATTCCGGGTGTCGAGCACGCCAAGGTGCTGAGCTACCTGGACGTGATCCTCGAGCGTAAACCGGTGGGCAAACGCGTCGCGGTAATCGGCGCTGGCGGTATCGGTTTCGACGTGTCGGAATTCCTCGTGCACGAAGGCGTGGCCACCAGTCAGGACCGCGACGCGTTCTGGAAGGAGTGGGGTATCGATACGCACCTTGAAGCGCGTGGCGGTGTCGCGGGCATCAAGGCTGCGCCGCATGCGCCGGCCCGCGAAGTATTCCTGCTGCAACGCAAGACCTCCAAGGTCGGTGATGGCCTGGGCAAGACCACCGGCTGGATTCACCGCACCGGTCTGAAGAACAAAAAGGTGCAAATGCTCAACAGCGTCGAGTACCTGAAGATCGACGACGAAGGCCTGCACATCCGCATCGGCGAAAGCGGCGAACCGCAGGTGCTGCCGGTGGACAACATCGTGATCTGCGCCGGGCAGGATCCATTGCGCGAGTTGCACGACGGTCTGGTTGCGGCCGGGCAGAACGTGCACTTGATCGGCGGCGCGGACGTGGCGGCGGAGCTGGATGCCAAGCGTGCGATCAACCAGGGGTCGCGGTTGGCGGCTGAACTCTAACGTTCGCAGCTATCCCTTGTAGCAGCTGGCGCAGCCTGCGTTCGGCTGCGCAGCAGTCGCAAAATCAGCCATCGCGGTATTCCAGATAAACCGAGGTGTCAGGATTGACGACTGCTTCGCAGCCGAACGCAGCCTTCGGCAGCTGCTACAGGGTTCGTGCTGGCTGATAGACTCCTGTTTTTCGTCAGAACGTAACGCATCAATGCTTTTTCCTCCTGCCGACTGGCTCCCCCAAGCCCCTCTCGAACCCCTTCACCTCGACTGGCTCACCACCGCCGGCATCGACGTCGCCATCCTGCGTCTGGACCAGATCGACCCGCTGATCAGCGGCAACAAGTGGTTCAAACTCATCGAACACCTGAAAGCCGCCGACCAGAACGGCGCCCAAGGCATCATCAGCCTGGGCGGTGCTCACTCCAACCATCTCCACGCATTGGCCGCCGCAGGCAAGCGCTTCGGGTTCACCACGGTCGGTTTGCTGCGCGGGCATCCGCAAGACACCCCGACAGTAAAGGACTTGCAGGCGTTCGGCATGCAGTTGCACTGGCTGGGTTATGGCGGTTATCGAGCGCGGCATGAGCCGGGTTTCTGGCAGCCGTGGCGGGCGCAGTATCCCGAGCTGCAACCGGTGCCGGAAGGTGGTGGTGGCTTGCGTGGGGCGAAGGGCTGCATGCAGCTGGTGGCGCAGGCCCGCGAGCAACTGAGTGGTCTGGGCTGGAGCCATTACGACGGCTGGTGGCTGGCCTGCGGAACGGGCACGACCCTGGCCGGTCTGGTGCTGGCCGAGGCGGGTGAACACCCGGTGTATGGCGCGCTGGCGGTGCCCGATGATCATGGCGTGGCGCAGCAGGTCGAGATGATCGGGCGGGAAGCCGGTTGGGTCGATCCCTTGTATGAACTACTGGACGCCAGCCGTGGCGGTTTTGCCAAAGTCGATCCGCAGCTGCTTGCATTCATCGAGCAGACCGAACAGGCCAGCGGCATTCTTTTCGAGCCGCTGTACACCGGCAAAGCGCTCATGGCTCTCAAGCAACAAGTCGAAGCTGGTAAATTTCCCCAAGGCACGCGCCTGATCTTCATCCACACCGGCGGCCTGCAGGGCCGCCGGGGTTTCGAGCAAAGCGGTCGCGATTAACCGCGTTTGGGCATCATCCGCAGCAAGGTGTTATCGCGCACCACATAGTGGTGGTAAATCCCGGCCACCGCGTGCAACCCGATCAGCCAATAACCGATGGTGGCGCCGAGCTCATGCCAGCCTTGGAACTGCTTGGCCAGCGGTTTGTTTTCTTCGATCAGCAATGGCAAGTCGACGCCATAGAACATCACCCGATGCCCCTCGGCGCTGGTAGTCAGCCAACCCAGAACCGGCACGGTGATCATGAAAATATACAGTGCCCAATGCATCAGCCTGGCAACCACGGTTTGCCAGCGAGGGGAGGCGGGGAATATCTGCGGTGCCGGCCCCAGGCTGCGGGCGAACAGCCGCAACCAGACCAGCACGAACACGGTCAGGCCGAGCATGAAGTGCGCTTCCTTGATCAGCGTTCGGCCGCCACTGCCTTTGGGAAAGATCCCGCGAAATTCGATACAGGCGTAGACCAGTATTAACAGAACCAGCATCAACCAGTGCAGCGCGATCGATACGGTGCTGTAGCGTGATTCGGAATTCTTCCAGGGCATACGGTGTTTCCTCACAATTCTGGTCTGAAGTCACCGTTCTTGTTCGACGGCGTGCACTAACTGTAATCCTGTTTCGCAGGATTTGCCCGAGGCAAATGGGCCGCTCAATGCTCTAAATCAAGTGATCGACCACAAAAAAGCGTCAGTTCCATCCAAGGAACTGGCGCTTGTATTATGAGGCGAGGGGTGCGATCAGTTGGCTTGCGGCATCTCGCCGTTGGCCAGGCGCTTGTTGATGTCGGCGATCACCTCGGGCAAATCGGTGATGGTGTCGATCATGTAGTGCGGTCGCGAGCCTTCGAACAGGGCATGAATGCGCTTGCGTTCGCTGGCCAGTTGGTCGCTGCTTAGCGCGCGATAACCTTCGTAGTCCAGACCCAGCGCGTTACCGGAGCAGATCAACGCCACGGTCCACATGCCGGCACGGCGACCTTCGAGAATGCCCRGCACCGTGTCGTCGATCTTCAGGCAGGCCGCGACGTCGTCGATGCCCAGCGCAATCACATTGGCCAGGGCCTGAGCGGGCCATGGGCGGCCGTTGGGCACTTCGTCGGTGGCGACCACGTGATCGGCGACATAGCCGTTGGTGGCGGCCAGTTCCACCACTTTGTCCATGACTTGTTTCGGGTAGCCGGAGCACGAGCCGATCTTGATTCCTTGCTGACGCAGGTTGGCGATGGTGTCCAGGGCGCCCGGAATCAGTGCCGAGTGTTCGGCGATTTTTTTGATCTGCAGCGGCATGAAGCGTTGGTAGATGGCGGTGACGTCATCGTCGGTCGGCGTGCGGCCGAACACCTGGCGATAACGCTCGGCAACTGATGGCTGATCGCACAGGGTGCGGATGTGGTCCCACTTGCCCATGCCCATCGGCTCACGGGCTTCTTCGATGGAAACCTGGACGTCGAACTCGGCGAAGGCTTCGACGAAAATCTGCGTCGGGGCGATGGAGCCGAAGTCGACCACGGTGCCGGCCCAGTCGAGGATGGCGGCTTGCAGTTTGGTTGGGTTGCTGTAGTTCATGGTGATCAAATCCTGTCTTGGGGAATGTGGATCAAATCTCTAATACTTCCATCTCGCGCAGCACCTCGGCCACGGCCGCCACCGCTGCGTGCATTTCGGCCTGGTTGACGTGGCCGATGCAGCCGACCCGGAAGGTTTCGACCTGGGTCAGTTTGCCGGGGTAGAGGATGAAACCCTTGGACTTGACCCGTTCGTAGAATTCCTTGAACTGATAGCGCGGGTCTTTCGGCGCATGGAAGGTAACGATGATCGGCGCCTGGATCGCCGCGGGCAGGAAGCTGCGCAGGCCGAGTTTGGCCATGTCATCGAGCAGCACCTGGCAGTTGTTGGCGTAGCGCTGATGCCGGGCGGGCAAGCCACCTTCTTCGTGGTATTGCAGCAAGGCTTCGTGCAGCGCCGCGACCACGTGGGTCGGCGGGGTGAAACGCCATTGACCGGTCTTGGCCATGTAGGTGTGCTGATCGAACAAGTCCATCGCCAGCGAGTGCGAGTTGCCGGCGGCGTTCGCTAGCGCTTCTTTGCGAGCGAAAACGAAGCCCATCCCCGGCACGCCCTCCAGGCATTTACCCGAGGCGGCGATCAGGGCGTCGAAAGGCACCTGTTGCGCATCGATCGGCAGGGCGCCAAACGAGCTCATGGCGTCGATGATCAGGCGTTTGCCGTGCTRCTCGATGACGTGGGCGATTTCTGCCAGTGGGTTGAGGATGCCGGTGCTGGTTTCGCAGTGAATCAAGGCGACGTGGGTGATGCTGGCGTCGGCCCGCAGCAAGCGGTCGACGTCGACGGCGGTGGTCGGCTCGTCTTCGGCGGTTTCGAAGGTGTTGAACGAACGGCCGAGCACTTCGCAGATCTTCGCCAGGCGTTTGCCGTAGGCGCCGTTGATCAGCACCAGGACTTTGCCGTCCCGGGGCACCAGCGTGCCGATCGCCGCTTCGACCGCGAACGTGCCGCTGCCTTGCAGGGGCACGCAGTGGTGGCTGTCGCCGGCGTTGATGATCACCAATCACCTTGCTGCGCCGCACCGCGCGGCGGGTCGAGTTGACGGAAGAGGGCACCAGGCTCGCGGCGATCACCCGGGCAATGTTCGGCCTGGCCGAAGAAGCGCAGGCGATGCTGGAGGCCAACCGGCAGCTACTCACCGGGCGCCTGGAAGTGGCGGCGGATGGCCCGCACATGGTCATGCCGATGCTCGCCAGCCTGCGTGCGCGTTATCCGGGGATCACCGTGAACCTGCGGTTGGGCAATGCCCAGGAAACCCTCGCGGCGTTGCTGTCGGAGCATGCCGACGTGGCGGTGCTGACCGAAGTGGAGCCGCGCAAAGGGTTGCATCTGCAAGGGTTGAGCGAGTCGAGGATTTGCGCGTTGGTGCCCGCGGGCCATCCGTGGGCGCAGCAGTCGCAAGGGCTGCCGCTCAAGGCGCTGGATCAGGTGATCATGGTGCTGCGCGAGCCGAGTTCGATTACCCGGCGCACGTTCGACGAGGCGTGCGTTCAGGCCGGGGTCAATCCACGGGTGTTGCTGGAACTGGACAGTCGCGAGGCCGTGACCGAGGCAGTGGCCGCCGAGTTAGGCGTGGGCGTGGTGTCGTCGGTGGAAGTCAGCCACGACCCACGGGTGGCGGCGGTGCCGATCATTGGCGAGGGGCTGGTCAATCGGCACATGATCGGTTGTATGGAACGGCGGCGGGATTTGCGCTTGATACAGGCGTTTTTTGGGCTGGCGCCCGTCGGGTAGACCGCGGCGCGGCTATCGCGGGCAAGCCACGCTCCCACAGGTTTTGCGTCGTACGCAAGGTTGGCGGCCAGCATAAATTCCTGTGGGAGCGGCCCGGTAAAATCACGGCATGGGATCCGAGCGGTTGATCAGCCAGTCGAGCAGTAGATGCGCATCGCGGCGCGGCTCGGGAGCGGGACGGGAAGGCTGGAGGTGGCTCATGCCGGCACACAACACCGGCCGGTCCGGGTCGCTGTCGAGAAAACTGACCAACACTTCGGTGCCGGCCAAGGGCAGCCTGGACGGATCGATCCGACCGTCCGGTGCTGCGAGGGCGACCGGTAGCCAGAGCCCAACGGACTCATCCGCCTCGAACCCCGGTTTCGGCCACAAGCAGACCTGTATTCGGCCTTGCTCATCGAGTGCCGCCGGTTGCCCGACGGGGCCCAGCACCCGGGCGGTCTGATAGCCCGGGATGCTCGGCCTGACCTGTTTGAGCGCCGGCCTGAACACCGTTGACCAGGGAATGGCGGTGAAACGATTGCTGTAGCGCCCGGCCATGTCATGGCCGGGCTTGTCCTCGGCGAGAATCGACGGCTGCTGCCCCTGGTGCTGGATGTTGGTGAGCAGCCACTGATCGTTGAAGCTCGAGAGCGGGTGCTGCGCCACTTGTACGATTCGTCCGCTGCGCAGCTCGTTCAGGGTGCTTTGGCCGTGGATCTGCCGGTGCTGGCAACGCAGGCGTTCCAGCGAGCGGCGGCCCAGCTGTTCGCGATGAAGCTGTTCGGGCGCAGGTCTTGCCGTAACCGGGCCCGTTCCGGTGAGCGGGTGGTTGGCCGCGCCRTCGCCGATCACGTGCGCGCCGCGGTTTCTGGCATCCCATTGTGCCGGGGCGGGGTCCGGGTCATGGCGCTGGAACAGTTCGCTGATCGCCGGCAAGAGCGGGTCGTTGAACACGTCGGCATGGAACGGCATCAGCAGCGGTTCCTGCGGGAAACTCAGGCTGTCATCGGCCAGGACCAGCACGTGCCCGTCGTGCTGATGTTCGAAGTGGAAGTGGATGCCTTCTTCTTCACACAGCCGCTGCATGAAGGCCAGATCGCTCTCATCGTACTGAATGCAAAAGGGCCGCAGCGGGTAGTGGCCGCAGGTCAGGTCGAAGCGATAGCTGTGCTCGGGCAGCTGATGCTTTTCCAGCAACTGACGCATGATCGCCGGCACGCTGAGACGATGAAAAACCCGACGCGAGCTGTGCAACTGAAGTCGTTGCAGATGGGGCGCCAGCACCAGTGAGTAGCCGACCCGATACGGGCCGCGATGTTCGCGGCTGACGCTGTGGATCACGCCGTGAATGCCCTGATCAGCCGACAGCCTCAGGAACGCCGGCTGTTGCAGCAACCGATCCAGGTTCATCGCCGGCGCGAGGCCGATCACCTCGATGTCGAATCGATAGGGCTGGTTGAGGCCCTCGCGGCCATTGAACTGCAACACCTGCAAACTCAGACCGCTGTCGAGGAGTGTCAGGGTGTAGGGGCTTTCCTTGTCGTTGTGCATCGAGCGCGCTTCTGCCTTGGAGAACGGGCGCAGAGGGTACGAAACCATAGCCCTGAAGCGTCACCGCAAATCGACTTTTCAGAATCGCCCTACAAACGCTGGTGAAGATGTCGACCCGTCGTGGGCTGAAGATGTTGGAATTTTTTGGTCGATTGGCATCTTTAGGCCGTATAAACTTGCGCTACGCGTCGGCCAATAGATGTCTCGGCGCCACAGATCAAGAGAGTGAGTAATGGGCGCAYAGTGGAAGGTTAAACACAAAGAAGCGGCAGCCAACGCCAAGGGCAAGATCTTCGGCAAACTGGTGAAGGAAATCACCATTGCTGCGCGCAACGGTGCCGATACCGCCACCAACGCACACCTGCGTCTGGTGGTCGAACAGGCGAAAAAAGCCTCGATGCCTCGCGAAACCCTGGAACGCGCGATCAAGAAAGGCTCCGGCCAGCTCGGCGAAACCGTGCAATACCATCGCGTGACGTATGAAGGGTTCGCACCGCATCAGGTGCCGCTGATCGTTGAATGCGTGACTGACAACATCAACCGCACCGTCGCTGAAATCCGCGTGGCGTTCCGCAAGGGCCAGTTGGGCGCTTCCGGTTCGGTGGCCTGGGACTTCAACCACGTCGGCATGATCGAGGCGTCCCCGGACAGCCCTGACGCCGATCCGGAAATGGCCGCGATCGAAGCCGGCGCCCAGGATTTCGAGCCGGGCGAAGACGGCGCGACGCTGTTCCTGACCGACCCTGCGGACCTGGATGCGGTACAGAAAGCGCTGCCGGAGCAAGGCTTCACCGTGTTGTCGGCCAAGTTGGGTTATCAGCCGAAGAACCCGGTGAGCGGCTTGAGCGACGAGCAGATGGCAGAAGTCGAAGCGTTCCTCGAAGGCCTCGATAACCACGATGACGTACAGGACATGTTTGTCGGGTTGGCGGGTTAAGCGGTTCTGACCGTTGTGATTTAACCTGTGGTGAGGGAGCTCCCTCGCCACAGGTTCTATATTTGCCGCTAGTTGAACGCAGCCATCTCCCGCACCACCTCACTGAACCCCGGCCGCGCCAACACATCCGGCTGACAGCAGCGCTGTTGTAAATCCTCTAACGCGACCCGCTGTTCAGCGCTCAACCCTGAGTCGATCCGCTCCAGCAATTCTCCCAGCAAAATCCCGAACGCCCGTACCTCGATCCGTTGCAGCGCGCGGCTTTCAAGGCTGTCCGAGGTGGCATGGAAAGATGCCGCGCCAAAATCCCCCAACAGACAATCGCCATGCTCGTTCCACAGAATGTTGTGGCCATAGAGGTCGCCGTGGGTGATGCCTTGGCGGTGCAGGTGTTCGGCCACCGAGGCGATGCCACTGGCGATGCGCATTGCCACGCCGGCGCTGAACCGGGTGTCGTCGGCATAGATGTCGCGGGAGCAGGACGCCAGGCTCGGCAGGCTGGCCAGGTTGCGGTAGCTCGGATCGATCAGTTGCATCACCAGCCCGGCTTGCGCCTGTGGGTGCCCGACGATCCGCCCTTCGACCCGGATCAGGTTGGGGTGGATACCGGCAGTGATGCAGGCGTTCATTTCGTGCAACGGCGAGCCGTCGCTGGTCATCTCGCCTTTGTAGAGTTTTACCGCGACCTGTTTTGTCTGCTCCCACAACGCCTGATGAATGACCCCCGACGCGCCTTCGCCGAGTTTCTGCTCCAGGCTCAGCTCGGACCAGGGAATGCTCGTCGTGGCTTCAAGTGCGGCCGCATCGGCTTCGGTCTCCAATGGATTACCGGCGTACGCCAGCCAGGTCAGGCCCGGCAGGGTCAGCAGCCATTCGGGAAGCTCGGTGAGCTGATTGGCGGCAATGCGGATCAGTTCAAGTCGATGACAGTGGCTCAGGCTCTCGGGCAAACGCTGTAAGCGGTTACCGGCGAGCATGAGTTTTTGCAGGTACGGGCGCTCGCCCAGTTCGGTTGGCAGATCCGTGATGCGGTTGTCGGTCAGGATCAGCCAGCGCAACAGCGGCGGCAGGGCGGCGGCCGGCACGTGTTCGATGGCGTTGGCCTTGAAACCGATCATTGTCAGCGCCGTACACTGGCCGAGGCAGGCGGGCAGTTCGGTGAACTGATTGTCCGAGCAGAACAGCACGCGCAAACGGGTCAGGCGGTGCAGATCGTCCGGYAGGCTGCGCAAGGCGTTGCCGCTGAGGTTGAGCACTTCCAGCGAGTCCGCCAGGTCGAAGATTYCCCGGGGGAATTCGGTCAGGCCACAGACCAGGTCCAGGCGGGTGATACCCGACAGTTGGCCGGCGCGCAGTTGTGCGAGGGTGTGCATAGGCAGGTTCGCTATTGATCTGAAGGAAGGCGCTGGGGCCTGGAAATGGGCGACATGATAGCGGGAAAGTGGTGGTGGTTGTCAGGCGAGTTCCCTGACTTCCAGTAACTGCCCCAGCCGGCTGCGCGTGCGCGCCAGGTCGATRGCATCGCCATCCAGGCATTCGCGCAATGACTGGTGGCCGAGCAGAATCAGGTGTTTGTCCTGGTCGTACAAGACGTCGATCAGGTTGATGAAGCGTTGCTGGGCGGCGATTGAACAGCCGGCGAGGCTGGGCAGTTTGTCGATGATCCAGCGGTCGAAGCGCCGGCACAGTTCCAGGTAGTCCATGACGGCGGTGGGGTGTTCGCACAAGTCGGCGAAGGTGAAGCCAATGGTTCGCCCTTCGCAGTATCGGGCTTGAAGGTGTCGTGTCCCGACGGGCAGCCGAATGGGCGGTGCGTCGTGTTCGAGCAGGTGCAGCGCCTGACGCTGGCTCACCGTGGCCGGCCAGACGTACTGGCCCTGGGTAAACAGCTGCTGCGCACGGGGTCGCGCCTGACTGCGGTAATCATGGGGGCCGCCGACTTCCATCACCTGCATGCGCGTGTTGATCAGGTCGATCACCGGTTTGAAACGGGCATGGTAAAGCGGGTTGGGCAGTAAACCTTCCGGCGGGTAGTTTGAGGTCACCAGCAGCAGAATCCCCCGGCGAAACAGCGCCTTGAACAACCGCGTGATGAGCATCGCATCGCCGATGTCATGCACGTGGAATTCATCGAAACACAGCACCCGGCAGTCTTGCAGCAGTTCGTCGAGGGTGGTTGCCAGCGCATCGGGCTGATCGCGATGGCTGAACATGCCCTGGTGCAACTGCGCAAAAAACTCATGGAAGTGCAGGCGCTGTTTTGCCGTGACGGGGATGGCCTGGAAAAAACCGTCGAGCAGCCAGCTCTTGCCGCGCCYGACCGCACCATGGAGGTAAAGTCCGGGGAGTGGCGTCGATGACCCCGGCAGCGCCGACGCGTGCTGCGCCATGCAGTCGATCACGCGCAACTGGCTGTGGCTGAGGGTGTAGCCCTGAACATGGGCCTTGTGGCGGAAGTAGTCGTGGATCACCCGGCCTTGCGCGCTGCCACTGGATGGCGCCGCGAATGCCTTGCCGAAAAAACGGCGTAGCGCGGACCAGCGTGGTGTGAGTTGCGGACGGTTGGGCGGTCGTACGGCCAATGTGATGTCACCCCGTAATCTTCAGGCCGGCTCCCCCTGAGCCGCAGCGGCGTAGTTTAACCAAGAGGGTAATTTCCCTTCCACTGCTGCCGACCAAGCTTTTGTGTCGAGAAGGCTTTTGTGGCGAGGGAGCTTGCTCCCGTTGGGCTGCGAAGCGGCCCCAAAA